>JAADYV010000328.1 GCA_010092855.1 Chloroflexota bacterium
ATCAGGATTCGAGAACTGCCCGAACTTGAACTTGGGATCGACCCACAGGTGCGGGCAGAACTGCACGATCTCCAGCCCCAGATCTACCGCCAACTGCTTCAAATCTTTGTAGGTGTCGTCAGTCACCTCGGTGGGGTAGTGCATTTCCAGACCGCCCACGCCCTCGACGCTGGCCGCCAGTTTGAACCGCTCCGCGATGGTTTTATCCGGACGATAGCCTTGCTTGACGAAACGATCACTCGTTGCGCCCAGGAACCAAATACCAGTTGAGACCTTAATGTCGCGCACGGCGGTAAACCTCCTGAATAGCTACAAAAAGTCCTAATATTCGAACATTTAGCGGCAAGAAAAACTGGCTGCGCAGGATGCCCAGTCTGCGGCACCTATCTACCGTTGATCAGTCCCTCAACTCGTTGTAGAGCACGTACCGATCTCCGCGATGGAAAAAGCGGATAAATTCAACCGGGATATCTTTATCGGAAAAAGAGATACGTTCAATGTATAGGAGAGGAGCAGCAAACTTGATACCCAAAGCGTTGGCCATTTTTTTAGATGCGGTAATAGCGCGGATATTCTGCCGCGCATACACCAGCCGGATGCCGTATTTTTGGGACAGTGTTTCGCGCAGCGGATAGAGCGCATAGTCCTGGTCCAGCACGCCGGGGCACAACTTATGCACCAGGTAAGCCTCTTCGATGCTCAGCGGCTCGTCATCGGCCAAACGCAATCGTTCCAACCGCGCCAGTTCTTCCCCCGCCTCGATTTTCAACCGGGTCGCGATCTCGGCGGTAGCTGGCACCAGTTCTTTTGAGAGTACTTCGGTGTGCGGCTCCATGCCGCGCTGGCGCATGTCTTCGGTAAAACTGATGATCCGGCTCAAACCCTGCTCCACGGTCGGGTGCGCCACAAACGATCCACGCCCACGCTGGCGCGTGATCTGACCTTCACTCACCAGCATGTCGAGCGCCTGACGAACCGTGCTGCGACTGACCTCATACTGCTCCAACAAGTCAGTTTCGGTGGGCAACATGTCGCCCGGCTCCCATTCCCCGCGCACGATCTTACCGCGCAGGATTTCGTACAACTGGTAATAAAACGGAATCTTGCTGTCGCGGCTAATCACAAGATTACCTGCGCTTTCTGCCTGACATCAAAAATATATATCCTAATATTCTAATGTCCGAACATTACAACATATGCTGATTCTTGTCAAGTATTCAGGTGGTAGTGCTGTAGGAGATGATGCTGTTGGCGGACCTCGGATCGATCCAGAATCCGGATGAGAAATATGCAAAAACAGAGCGTTGTTGCTTACCCTGGGAAGGTTAGCACTATTCAGGGGTGGTGTCCAGGAGGTTGGTAAGGTCGAAGTGACCCCAACGCCATCTGCAACCGTTTCGTTGGTAGTGCCCGGCGGAGTGTCTGGATCACATTCTGATTCTGGCTGAGCGCCATTGGCGGCGCAAGGTCACGGAGTATGTCCTGGACTTCAACCATGCACGAACGCATCATGGCCTTAATAGCCAGATTACAGTCTCCTCTGGTTCACCGCCACTCGTCGTTCCACTACTGTCCCAACTGCGGCGTATTCCGATTCGGAGCGGCTTGCCTCATACCTACCAATGGGCTGCGTAGGGAAAGGATCTTGTCCAGGCGACGTAAGTAGCTGGCACCGGCATTTTTCGATTGTTGAGTTTTTGGCTGATCACCGTGTGACAAACTCAGATATGACGCCTTTATCTGGGTAAACCAGTTACCCAATCTTGTCAAGTAAGTGCAATGTATACAGAAGAATCGGATCTCATGCGGAAGCACGACATAGAGGTTTGGTGAAAGGTGTTCGTTTCACTTGATCCGAATGGTTAGGTAGTACTGACATTTTCACCTGAAATCGGTGGATGAACGAAGGCAGATGTCAATACGACCTAATGCGTAACGTTCAATCAGTTTTGGTATTCGCACATGACGGAATACCAACGCATTCTAACCAGGAGGATGGCGATGTCTGCAAGCTACAACCGTAACCAATTGCAGAAGCTCAGTTCAGCTCCAAAACGATGGCGAAGGGCGCGAAATGGAATGATCATGATAGGGAGCATCACATTGCTAGCGCTGAGTGTGATTGCGATCCAGGACAAGGGTATCACGCCCACCCTGGTCGCCGCTTACAGTCCCGAGGCCGAAGCTGCGTTTGATATGATGCAGCAGGGCCAGGGGGCAGATGCGCTATATACCCTGTCTGAAGATGCCCTGCAGCGCGGTGGGTGGGAGCCAGCTCCCGGTGATGTGATCTTCTTCGATGTGACCATGCCAGAAATGACGCGCGCTGCGATCTCCATCATCGACGCGCCGCCAGGTGAGTGCGCAGACCCACGTCTGGCGCGGTTAATCGCAGACTGCAACATTGATTATTCTCAGGATCAGAATCTGGTGCGGTTTGGCCGAACAACCTTTGCCAACCTTGATGAGGACGGCAATCTGATTCCCCGCGACGAGTATGATGATCTGCTCTCGACCTATATCGAGGAGATGGCGCATTCGTGGCAGGAATTCATGTTCGAGACCGAAGGGCGTGGTTATGGCACGCGGAGCCGCCCGATTAACTGGACTGAGGGATTGTACTGGGCCCAGGGGTGGGAATATCAGGCCAAGATGTATGTGTTGAGTCTGGACGGCGGCTTGCTGCAGATTTCAGACGCGGAACGTGAAACCCTTCGTGACAACATCTGCAGCCCCGACGGCTATGCTAATCCAACTGGGCAGAACGTGATGCCGTACAGCGCTCCTGCGGGTTGGCCCAATCCTGACGGGTGGCCGGTTGCGGTTCCGACACCCGAAGCGCTCGAAACATTCTGTGAATGAAATACATCAGGGCTGCATCTGGGGGTGGGTGCAGCACTGGTAGCTCCTCCCTTTTGAAGGCCGCGTCATCGCACGTCGGTGACCCGGTCGTCCCTTTGATCGTGCAGGTGTCGCTGCGTTACCATCAACACCTCCCCACATCTCGTCTACAGTACTGATTTCCCGCCACCATCCACAAAAAACCCGATGAGTGATCATCGGGCTTCGGAGTGCACCATAAATTCAACTGGGCTATCTGCCAGCAGCTTGTTGTTCCGGAAAGCTTATTCGCCCTGCTTGATCCGCAAACGGTATTCCTCGCGGGTTCCTCCAACATTGACCAAGATCGCAGGTAGCACTATAGCTCGGAATACTAACAGCCCGCCGATCCCTTTAAATTGTCGAGAAGCGACCTGCGCCAGGAAACCACTCACAACGGGTGCGGCAAACGAGGTTCCTGACCAGCGTGCCCAGCCACTGTTGTTCTTACCTCCATTCAAGTAGTTTTCCAAGGGTTCGCCCGGTGCCTTGTCCTTGGCAATATTCTCATAAGCGGTTTTGTAGTCCAGCGCTGAATCAGGAAAAGGACCAATGTAAACGCCCAACATTCCGCCCGTTTTGTCTGCCTGCGGAGGTTTGCCGTCGCCTTGCTCGGGATTTCCAGCCGGAGCTGTGCCCGCCATAGACGTTCCCCCAAATGCCGCGATCCCCTGATCAAGCGGTTTGTCTGCGATGTTACTGTAACCCGCTGGCTCAAAATTGTGATCAAGCGCGCCCACGCCGATAACGCGCGGATATGCTGCAGGATAACGTGCGTCGTCTACATCCCACTTCCCGTCATTGCCAGCAGACGCTACCACGACACCGCCAAGATTATCTATGTTCGCTAAGAGTCTCTCTGTATTCAACAGTGTCTTCAAAGTCTGTATCAGCGGCAGTAACATGGCATCCACGAAGTTTTGGTCCCCACGAAAGCGCCCGAATAATCCATCCCCTCCCTCGTCATCCTCTGTCGGCGTTGGGTACGCATAGCATTCCCGGAACAGATGGTGTTCGTCCCAAGGAAAATCAAACATCATACTCATGTTTGCAATGATGTAGGTATTTTCCTCGGCCAGCACATCGAGCGCTTTCTTAAATTGCGTGACGGCGGTCTCCATGGTTCCCACGCCCCAATCATTCAAGGTCTGAAAGATATGCAACTCCGCGTCCGGAGCCAGGGTATGGATTATCCCGGCAATGAATGTGCCATGATCATATGCTTTGAACGGGTAACAACTTGAACACGCGCTGGCGAGTTCAAGCCCCTCAGACCCTTGCCTGTTCGCGGAACCGAATTCGGGCCAGCGCCAGATATTCAGGCGTTTAAATGGACCGGGTCTTTTGGAATCATGCGCATCAGTTGAGGAACGTTCTTCGAACAGGCTCCTGACCAACGGGTGTTTATCCTTTAACTCCTTATAGGCGTCTTTCATCTTTTGGGTGGGTGGGCATGTGTCGAAGATTGCGACCTTAACCTTCCTGTCCACACTGTTGTTAGCGTCGGTTGCCACCTTAACAACTGCCTGGTACGCGTTTTCCGCGATTTTTTGGGCCGCTCGACCCTCGTCGTCTGTATCATCCAGACTGGGGAACCGGTCTCGCAGAAAATTGATCAGTCCAGGAAGCGGCATGTTGGTTATCCCGCCTGGCGGCAAAGGATCGCGCGAAAAGCTCCAGGGTTTGTCTTCGTCCCATACCCCAGAGTTAGAATAATCACCAATCGGATCTTCAACCGGGACAGCACCCGGCCCGCCGCCGCCAGCCCCGTCAGGGACATCATGCGGGTTGCCGCTCATAATCCAGTTAAGGGTGACCGGTAGCAGCTTGATGTCGGCTGCACTGTCGGAATTATCAAAAAGCGCCGCAGTTACGTCTCCGCGTGAAATGCGTTCATACGCGTCCACGATACACGTGGCCAGTCGATCATCGCTGATGATATCTGAGTCATGATCAGTGGGGACATCCGGGTCTATATAGAATAAGGGACCAGGGCCTTCCCGGTTCTGATTGCAGGTCAAACCTGGCGGAAGATTCCTGGCAAAAAACAGCGAGAAGTTGGGAGGACTATCAGCCTCATCGTTTTCTGTTGACGGATGGTCTAAGAAATCTAAGGAATCATTGTCTTTGGTAAAGGGGGTGATTTCGTCGAACAATTGGTTCGCAAACTGCCTAACCTGGTCTAAGTCGTGGTTTTTGTGTTCGATCAATAGGATCATTTCCCCGGGGACAAAATAGTGCACATGTTTTCGTTCGGGTGTTTCACTCATTGCTCCCTGCTCCTTGGCGTATCCCGCATAAGCATCGTCAAGCCGCCCATGCTCGAACGGTCGGAAAAAAATTCATAACACCGTGCAGGTCAACTGGAGAGCGGGTCTGCGTTCCCGACCAATTGGAACGCCCCCCAAAATGCGGGATGCAGCGCGTCTTCCGTGTTGATGAACGCGCGTTGAGCATCTCCAAGCGCGGTGGCCTTTGAAGCCCCGGCAGAAAGGGCACGATAGACAGTATTCATCAGCGCCAACGCGACGATGTCATCCACACGCCACAGGCTGACCAGCAGCGCACTAGCTCCCGCATACAGGCAGCCGCGTCCCAAACCGATCAAGTCGTCGCCCGCGACCACTTTCGCCCGCCCGGTTTCGCACGCACTAAGCGTTACCAGTTCATAGCTCAGGTCATGTTGCATCAAATCATCCGCATAGAGCAGCCCATCAGCGAGTTCAATATAGGCCAGATCGGGTTCGTCCATGCGAAACTCGCCGTGCGCCGCGATATGCAGAATCTGACAGGGAGGTTGTTGCAGCGCCTTTCGCTGGGCCGCTTGTTCGCCGCGCACACTCCCGCCAAACAACCGTTGAACGAGGTCTGCCTCAGCCTGGGTTTGGGGCAACGAACCCTCGCGTGAATGTGCCAGAACCAGTGCGCCACGATCACGGTGTGGTTTCGGGTGGGTGATCAGACCTGCCGCGGGAAGAACAACCACATCGTGTCGCTCGATCAGATAGTGGTTATCCGTGCGCAGAAGATGGAAGGGGAGATAGTGCAAGCTGCCAAAGGGAACAATAACCAGCCGTTCGCGTCCCCGAAAACGGGACTCCAGTGGTTGTAACAGACCCCGAAAGATATTCTCTAGCAACCGGTGGGCCATGACCGTCAACGGCCTGGCAGACGCCGAGTGTGTTCCTGCTTTGAGCGCACAAGTTATATTAAAGTGGAGGTGGCTCAGCCAGTCATCCAGTTCGCGGGAGGGGACAGCCAGGGCATGAACGGTGATCTGCTCTCGATCCAGCGCAAACGCCCACCAGGAACTACCATCGTTGTAATACTCAACCAGCAAAGCGTCGTCGGACAGGCGGCTTTGGATGTCGTCAACCGACAACGGTGCCAGGTGCTGGGTTTTGCTGTCTTCCGGCGAACGGAGAAAGAGCTGTTCGGTGATGGCGCGCATACGTTTTTCGCGCCGGGAAATCTCCAGGTGTAGGTCGGGCAGTTGCTCGGTAGGGGGCTCTCTGGCCTCGGCATGGTCCGCTTGCACTTGCCGGTGAAACAATCTGTGTTCCTCGCGCAAACGTTCTAGTTCCTCGATCAAAGCCTGGCTGGTTGGATCGTCGGTTGACCAGCGTAAACTGTCGCGACTGGTCAAATAGCTCTGAAACCCTTGTGACTTGGCGCGCTCCAGGGTCTGAAAGGCATCACCGATCCGCCCAGCATCAAGCGAGAGTTGAACAAGTTCACGCAGCGCATCAGTCTTGTTCTCCTGAAAGCCGGGGCGCAGCGTGATGGTCAGACCGCGCTGAACTCGGTCAACCGTTGCTACTGCCGCCTGAAAATGGCGTCTGGCGCGATGGACATCGTGCTGTGCTTTAGCTACTCGGCCAACCAGCAAATGAGCACTGTAGCGCATCCAGGCCACGCTGGATTTCTGTGCCAACCGGAGCGCGTGCTTGCTGGTAGACTCGGCATCGAGCGTTTCACCGCACGCGATTAAGGCTTGTCCCCGGCGCAGCAGGGCTTCAGCATAGTCCGCTTGTAGCCCAAGTTGTTCAAATTGTTCGGCAGCGGCGCTGGCCTCCCGATATGCGATGCCGGCCTGTCCCTGTTGTACGGCGATCACTGCCCGGTGGAGTTGAATCGTTGCCAGCCAGACATCAGCTCCCAATTCGTGAAAAATAAGCTCGGTATCGTCAAGTGCGGTTTGCGCGGCGGACCAGTTCGACAGGCCAGCTTCGGCCAACGACAACTGAAAAAGGACCATTGCTTTCGTAAAATGTGCGCTGAGGGTTTGGTACTCGCCAATCAACTCACGAGCCAGGTCGCGCGCTTCTCGATAGCGATTGAGGTGACAATAGCACCGCACCATCAACACTTGCGCATCAACGGCTTGTTGGGGCGAGCGGTCAACGGCATAGTCGTAGGCTCGATGCGACCGTTGCAGCGCCCGACGGTATTGCCCCCGGCTCAACTCGATAGAGGCCAGGTTCATCTCGATCGTTGTGATCCAGTGCGTATCGTTTCTGACAGAATAGACGGCCAGCGCTTGCTTGTAGAAGTGCTCTGCCCGGTGAAAATCTGCCAGCAGTTGATAGGTGTAGCCGATGTTGGCATAAAAGTTGCCAAGATAGCCTTCACCAGCAGTCCCCATCTCCTGGGCAGTCTGAATGCCCGCGCTGAAGACTGCGAGCGCATCCTGGTAGTTGCCCAACCACGTAAAAACCAGGCCCCGATTGTTGGCTAGACTCACCAACAGTTCCGGCTGTTGATGGCGCGCCAGGATCGCGTGAGCTTTCTCCGCATTCGCCAGCGCCGTGTCCACCTCGTTCAATTGTACACAGATAAACAGGGGGCCGATTTGGCTGCGCGCCCAGCCAACTTCATCACCAATTGCCAGGAAACGCGCCGCTGCTTGCTCAAACGCCTTCCAGGCATCCTGCAACTGTCCCAGCAACTTCAACGCATCACCGCGCGCCATGATTCCCAGCGCAACATAACCAGGCACATCACAGGTTTCGCCAATCTGAACAATCATCTCGGCTAACTGAAGCGAACGATTAGGATCAATCGACCAGTAGCGATTGGCTTCGCGCTTCACCCCATCGACCAACCCTCGTATTTCTTCGTCCGAACTGCCGCACAGCACCGTCGCGATGTCCAGGCTGCCATCCAGCAAGCCCGCGAGTTTAGTGCTTAATACAGGAGGGGTAGCCACCATACGCGCTTACTCCCGAAGTTCTATATCCTCAATCACCACGACGCTGCCATCTGCCGCCTTAATTCGCAGATCGATCTCTCCCGGTTGCAGCGGATAGCAGCTAAACACGCCCATGTCGTCGACTGTGGCAACAATCTGAAGCTGATCATCCTGCCAGACATCTACCAGCGCACCTGACCAACCTGCTTGTTGTTCTGGCTCAGCCACAAGTTGTCCCTTTAGCTGTGGACCCTCGTCTTCGGCTTGCAGTTCCAGAAAAACGGTTATCCCCGTTGCTTCAAACATAAGCATGTCGCCGGACGTACTCGCCAGCACTGGACGAGCCATCTGTGATCCGCCACGCAGAGCAGGCTGTAATGGCTGAGAGACGAAGACCGCCAGCAGGTCTCCCAGGCGCGTTCGCGGCTTGAGCGCTTGTGGTTCCGGCGGCGAGGGGGTTGGTTCCAGGTCCAGATAATCGCTCAGAACCTCTAACTCGGTGCGGCAATGAGGGCATTGCTCCAGATGGTGTTCCACAGCATCGACGGTTTCTGCTGGGCCGAGATTGAGATGATACATACTCAACACTTGGGAGGATGGGCAGGTAAATCGAAAGAGGTGTTGTTCGAGCAGGTGCTCTATCTGTCGAGCCTCTTCCACTCGCTGTTGGCAGTACGGGCACTGGTCCAGATGGCGCTGGGTGTCAACATCGGCTTCTCCATCGAGGACAGCGCTGATTTGGTCATCGGTTAGGGGGGGTGGCATACGACAGTTCATTGTTTGGTTCTTCTCGCTAGACATTGGGGCCTAAATGCATTTAACCTCATAAACACCGAAACTCACTAAATATCACACTGCAAGCTGAGGATGGTCTACCAGACCCCCGGAGCATTAGCCCAACGGCGCGAATGGGGTTAACTATCCGATTCCGGTTGTTCGCCGGTCGCCAGTTGGCGCAGCATGGGGTCTTTCCGGAGCCAGCGTCGAATGCGCTGGAGCGCGACAGAGACTTCTCGCGCTGTTGACCACCGCGATGGGTACTGTTCAGCAATCTCGGCTGGTTTCATGTCGAGCACAAAACGGCAATGAACCAACAACTGATCATCGGGATCAGTCACGATACTGCGGACCAGACTCCACAACTCATCTGCAGTTAGGTGTTTATCAAGCTGTTGATTGACGGCGACTGGCCCACCGGTTTCAGGCAACGGTTGGGTCACGATAGGGTGCGTGCGCAAATGCTGCATGATGGCCGAATGAACGCAGGCTTTTAAGTAGCTCAACACGCGAGACAACGTCTCAAACGTGGCCAAGCTGTTTCCCCGCAGCGCAAAATAGAAGTTGCCGAGGGCGGTGCTGGCGAAAAACCCGGCGCTTTCATCAGTCAGGTCAAAACTGGGATGCCGACGTGCCCACCGGCCAGCCAGAGGCAGGTAGATCTGATATACGTGGGTAAGCGCTTCGGACGCCCCTTCGACCAGCGCACGCCGCAGGAGCTCATAACAGAATCGCGGATCGTTTTCTCGTTGAGCCAGGTAGTTCTGGGTCTGCATGGCGCATTTCTCGGCGAGAACACTTGTGGGGGTGGTCGAAAAGTCCATGTTTAGCTCCCACAACAGAGCGAGATAAACGAATCAGCGGTTCGGATAGCGTTGTGTGTCCAGGCTGTGTCGATGGTTGCACTCGACATGCCGGTTATTTCAGGCAACATATTTACACTGCCCAGGTTATGAAGTGAGGTCGATGAAAGATGTGTGACCATGACCGGACCACGGCAGTCCCCCAGATGTTGAAATAACCGAGTCGTCACCCCGTTTCAATGGTGCGCACGAATCTCAAATGAGTACGAACACTGTCGATAAGGGGGCTTGCATGAATCAGCGACGCATAGTCCCAACCAGACATCATCCTGATATCCGAACCGAAACAATTGCCCACCAGGTATGCAGTGGAACCGATACGTCGGCATTGCAACAACAGATGAATATCTTTCCCCCGGCCAAGCAGACTACAATCGTGGTAGAGACAGATCGTGAGCCAATATTGAGCGGTTGAGCGGTCACAGATCGGTCAACCTGTACACCCATCCATGCTCAAGTGGTTGATTCCGATGCCAAACCTGAGATTGCTCAGACTCGCTTATGCGAAGTGAAAACCGATGACATTGCCGTTGGTTCTGTGAGTTTCCACGCTCGCCGTCTGCATATTATACACTAATAATGGCCATAAGTAATGTAATCGCATAAGGCGATTTTCCGATCGAATTTCACACAATCATAAAACAACTTTCCATGACATCTGTCAATATGAGACGAGTGCACCGGTTGATGATGGTGGCGGAAATGGTGCTGCTGGCGAACTCCTCCCTGAAAGGACGATAAGCTGGCTGGGTGAGACGGGAAAGTGAACAAGATGCGTAGTTTCTAAAACCTCCATTCGTCTATAAACGGAGGGGAGATACCGGCGTGTAGAACGGGCGCGTGCCTTATCGCCAGGATAGGGTGTCAAACGATCGGGTAAATGATGATGGAAGGCGTCTCAATGCTGATCGAGCTGGTCACGCTGATCCGTTAATCTGAGAGCGCTGATAATTGAGGATTCTGCCGCTACGCCGCAGTTGACCATCTACGAACGCCGGCACAAGCGGGCTGTGTGTGGGGGGGCTCAGCACATCCGGGGGCGTTTTTCCTCTCACGCAGCCCTTGTTAGCGATGCGAACCACGCTATTCATTCAACGATGCCATAGCGTAGAGCAAGCACGGCGGCCTGGGTGCGGTCAGAAACACCCAGTTTGGTGAACAATGCACTCACATAATTGCGGACCGTTCCATCCGAAAGATGCAACTGCTGCGCAATCTCGGCGTTCGAGAAACCGTTGGCAATCAACTGCAGTACTTCGTGCTCGCGCTCGCTCAGGGCTTCCGCCAGGGTCGAGTCCGGCTGGCTAATCCCTTCGTGCGCAATGTGTTTAAACAGCTTCCCCGCGACCACCGGATCGACGTGTGTCTTGCCCGCCACCGTATCTTTAATGGCCGGGATCAGCCGTTCGCGTGGGGTGTCTTTTAGCATATAGCCCGCTGCTCCACTGCGAATAGCGTCAAACACCCATTCGTCTGCATCATAGGTGGTCAGCACCAACACGCGCGTGTCGGGCAGTTGTTCGCGAATAGCTTGGGTAGCCTGGATGCCGTTCATGCCCGGCATCTTCAGGTCCATCAGCACCAGGTCCGGTTTTGTCTGCCAGGCAAGGTCAACCGCCTGTGCGCCGTTGGCGGCCAGGCCCACCACCTCGATGTCATCATCCGTGCTCAGGATCGCTTCCAGCCCGTCACACACAATCGCCTGATCATCACAAATCAAGACCCGTATCATGTTCCTACCTCGATAGACAGCATAACAATCGTCCCCTGGCCTGAGCTACTCTCCAGTTCAAGTGTACCGCCGATCATCTCCGCCCGTTCACACATCCCCTGAATGCCGAAGCGTTTTGCGGATTTGTGCGCGGTGGGGTCAAAGCCTTGCCCATCGTCAGAAACCGTCAGCACCAGGTGCGAACCAAACCGTCCTAACTGAACCGTCAGATGGCGTGCATTGGCATGGGAGACCACGTTGGCCAATGCTTCTTGGGTAATGCGATAAACCGCCTGCTCAATGTCCGGCGTCACGCTGCCTAAACGCTCAGCAACGTGCAAGTCCAGCTCTAAGCCACTGCGCGATGCCGTCGACTCCGCTAGACTGCGCACCGCAAGCGCCAATCCCAGGTCTTCTAGGGGACTGGCGCGCAGGTCCTGCAACACCCGCCGGGTTTCGGTCAACCCCGAGCGCGTCACCTGGATGGATTTCTCCAGGCGAGCATGGGCCTGGTCCGGTTTAGTGCTCCACAAGGCATTAACTGCTTCCAACTGGACGGCGACGGCGCTCAACGTGTGCGCCAACGTGTCGTGCAGTTCGCGTGCTAGTCGATTGCGTTCGCGGGTAGTCGTCAGTTGTTCGAGCGTCGCAGCATGATGGATGAGCTGCCGATTGGCTTCTTTCAAGGCGTGCCGCTGTTCGCGCTGGACCTCCATCAACCGTACGACCAGCCACCCGGTTACCATAAACGTGATCAGCCGGAAGATAAGCGAACTGGCCACCAGCGCGGACTTCAAGGCTTCAAGGTCGCCCGTCACAATGATGATCACCGCATTCAGAACAGTGATGCCCAGACTGAACCATACCACCTGCTGAAAGCGATACTGCCAGGCAATGATCACCACGGGCAGAAGCAGGACAATCATACTGCTCCATGTTTGCAGGGTGAGGATCGTCTCGATGGGCAGCCTCGGCGCACGATCGTCTAAAAGAGCCTCTGCCTGCGTAACCAACGGACCGATCCCCGCGATGACCAAAGCAACGGGTAACAACCTGTGTCCATGCCTGCCGCGCAGGGCCGGCAGTGACAACACAAACATTAACAGCGCCGGTTCCAGCACTTCGAAGATGCGTACTTGCTGGTCGGGCGCAGCCAGGCGTGCCACCGCAAAGATGATGGCAAAGATGACGCGCAGGCCCGTGAACAGCCGGAAGACCGTCAACAACCCCGATTCAAGCCTTCGATTTCTCATACTGCGATCATAACCGGTTCGAACCCAGAATGACATTGTGGCGTGTCATTTGCGCTGATGACGTGCGTCACAGGTTCCTGCTCTGAGTCATGACCTGGCCGAAACCGAATCGTTACGTGCGTCACTATTAGCAATGCGCGCGGATAGCGTAGAGTCTAGGGGAGATGCATGATGACTGCATGGTACCCGCCTGGGACGCCCGACAAGATGCAGTTACTCACACAATATACCGGATAGGGAACTCGTGCTCCACTCAAATTAGCGCTGCGTTGTATTGGAGATCAATGGATCAGAGGAATAGCTATGACCAGTCCGTTTGTTTTTACCCGCCATCTCATCAAACACTACGACACGCCCAATGGCGCGTTGCAGGTGTTGCGAGGTATCGACCTTGAACTACGGCGGGGTGATTTTGCGGCGATTGTGGGGCCATCGGGCGCGGGCAAAACCACGCTGCTGAACATGATCACCGCCGTCGACAAACCCACCAACGGCGAAGTGGTCGTTGGGGACAAGTCCGTCGTGCATACGCCGCAGCCACAACTGACAAAATGGCGCGCCAAGAACATCGGGATCGTCTTCCAGTTTTTCCAACTGCTACCGACCATCTCGGTGGTGGACAATATCGTGTTCCCGATGGACTATGCCGGTGTGCACAAACCCTCCCAGCGCCGGGATTATGCGTTGAGTTGGTTGGCGCGGCTGGGCATCGAAGACCAGGCCGAAAAACGCCCCGACATGCTCTCCGGCGGTCAGCAACAGCGCACCGCCATCGCACGCGCCCTGGCCAATAACCCGCCGCTTATCATCGGTGATGAACCCACCGCTAACCTGGATCGTATGAGCGCCGAGAATGTCTTCAACATTTTCCAGGAACTGGCAGACCAGGGCGCGACCGTGATCATCACCACCTATGATCGCGACATCGTGGCCAACATCCCGATTGTGTACGAGCTGCAAGAGGGACACCTCAAGGAAATTAAAAACGGAAAGCGGCTGTTGGTGTAGCGCGGCAGTGAACCCAGCGAACAACAGCGAACGAGGACAAGCATGAATCGATCAACTTTTCGGAAAATCTGGGGCGACCTGTGGACCCGCAAAGGCCGCACCCTGTTAGTCTCGGTCAGCATCTTTATCGGCGTGACGGGTGTGGTCACGTTGATCACCGCCGGTGACCTGCTGGTCAAACAGCTTCAGGAAGACATTCAAGAAGATGAACTGCCCATGTTGGAGGTGTACTTGCGGGTGCCCTCCAGCGTGGGTGACATCGAACTCCAAGACCAGGCGTATATCGACGACCTGAGCGCTGCCTTCCCAGACATCACTGCGATTGAGGGGCAGTCGAGCACTTCATTGGACTGGAAGTTTGCCGACGAAAACCGCTTCCGGGAAGCGTACCTGTTCGCGTACACCAACTCATTTGCCGACAAGGTCCTGGAACCGATGCGCCTAGTTGAAGGCAAGTATCCACAGCCGGGGCAGCAGCAGTTTGCCATCGAACAGCGCATGGCGGAAGATTTTGACCTCGAAGTGGGCGATACCATCGATGTGCGTATGTCGGGGGTGGCTGGTTTCCCCACCGAGCAATGGACGATCTCGGCGATTGTGTTCCATGCTTACAACGATGCCAGTGACCAGGCTCTGTATGCCGACTTTGCGGATGCCCCAGCCCTCACCGGCATCGAAGGCATCAACAGCCTGACGATGCGCTTCACCGACTACGAAACGGCCAAGACCACGCGTGAGCAGGTGCAGACTTATGTGAGCGCCAACACCCCGTATGGGGTGGTGTTTGCACTGGCCGAAGACCCGGCGCAGAACAGCGCCATCGAAAACACAAAGCAATTCCGCGCCATCCTATCGGCGCTGGCGATTGTGGCCATGCTGGTGTCGGGTTTCCTGGTGCTGAACGTGATCAGCAACCTAGTTACCGAGCAGCGGCGGCAGATCGGTGTCATGAAGTCGCTGGGTGCGACCCGGTCCGAAACCTTCGTTATTTATGGGGGAATCGCGGTGTCCTACGGCGTGATCGGGATGATCCCTGGTGTACTGGCCGGGATACCGCTGGGCTACCAGATGGCCGTCATCGTGGGCGACTTCGCCAACACCCTGATCGATTCGTTTGCCATCTCGCCACTGGCGATTGTGTTGGGCATAACGCTGGGGTTGGCAGTGCCGGTAGTGTCCTCGATTATCCCCGTCTTTTTCGGCACGCGCGTGAGCATCCTCGATGCCATGACCGACCTGGGTATCGGCGGAAATTACCGCGTTGGCTTCGTGAACCGGGTAGTCAAGTCGCTGCCCCTCCCGCTGAACATCAAGCAGTCCTTCAACAACCTTACGCAGAAAAAAGCCCGGCTGGTGCTAACGACGATCACGCTGACGCTGGCATTGACCGCGTTTATGGGCGTATCGGCGGTGTTTGTGCGGCTCAACGAGGTTCTGCAAGACTTGTTGGACCAGTTCGAGTTCCAGGTGATCTTCCAAACAACCGACGCACAGGATTTTGACGAGGTCGAGGCGCTGTTGTTTGCGAACGTTTCTGGCCTCGAAGAGATCCGGCCTGGGTCCGCTACCGGGGCGGCGTTGGTGGGGTATGTCTCGCCCCAGACGGAAACCAACCAGGTGTTTGTGCAGGGCGTGGTGACCGACCAGGACTTTGAGGAGGGAGATTTTGTCGAAGGACGTGGCTGGCTCGACGATCCCGGACGGGCAGGGATTGTCATGTCCAACGAGATCACCAAACAGATCGATAAAACCGTTGGGGATACAGTCACGCTCATTATCGACAGCCAACCCGTGGAACTGCCGATTATCGGCATCATCAATTTCCCGTTCCCGATCACGATGATGCCCTGGCAAGACCTGGCCTTGCTCACCGGTGATACCCTGGGCGCACCCGTTGCCAACCAGTATGTCACGGGGATCGCCGTCAATGACTATACCGGTACGCTGCCGGAAGGGATGGTGGCGGCCTGGGGGATTGATAACAGCATTGCGCCCATAATCGAGATGATAGATGGTAGTTTCCCCGTGCGTGATGTGCCGGGGGTCATGGTGTCGGCAGCCTTTGCCAGCAACGGAAACTATGCGCTAGGCGACGAGATCGTCATCAGCGCAGGAGCCTGTTTGCAGCCGCAAGCGATCATGCCCGCCGCCGATATGAGCACCGACACGTCCGCTGCCAACACAGGCACCGAATGTGTGGCCACGCTGCCCATCGTGGGCATCTTTGCTATGGGTCAGGCCCCGGCGGGTGATGCGTCTCCAGCAGCCGATCCGCTAACGGGCGCTGTTTCCCCCGGCGACGAACCGGCAGACACGTCTGCAGCCGAGGCGCTTCCATCGGGCGATTTGCCAGCGAATGAGGCATTGGATGGGGCGCAGGCTTCCGGCGAACAACCGGCAGAAACACCGGCGGAAGCAGCTCAACAGCTTCCAGATGAGTTGGTGGCCTTCTACTGGCGAGACCTGGCAGCGTTGCAAGGGATTGGTCTGGACGGCAAGCCAGTGCCCAATGCGTTTTATGTGCTGATGCAGGCCGATGACCCTGATGCGCGCGAAGTTGATGATATGATCGAAGACATCAACGATACGCTGGGCGAGAACGGTATTTCGGCGGACTTCACCAACATGGTCGAGATTTCCGATATGGCGGCGGACTCCATTCTCAGCGTGGGCATCATCCTCAACCTGGCCTCGCTGGTAATGGCGGCAGTTGGCTCGATTGGGCTGCTGACCACGCTCTCGATTGCGGTCTTCGAACGCCAGAAGGAGATCGGTGTCATGCGCTCCGTCGGCGCGAAATCACCGACCATCATCGTGCAATTCCTGGTGGAAGGGGTGTTGGTCGGCATCCTGGCCTGGATCATCGCGGCACCGCTGAGCGTGGGCCTGGCCTGGGGATTGACCAACATCCTGCCCTTTGGTGACTTCATCGAGTTTGCCTATCCATCCATGATGTTTCCATTGGGTCTGATCGGGATTCTGATCATCGCCACCATTTCAAGCGTGTGGCCATCAGTGTCTGCCGCGCGCAAGACGGTATCGAATATCTTGCGCTACCAGTAACGTTAACAACGCGAGCAGCGCTCAACAAGGTGCTGCTCGCTTGCCACGATAGAAGGATTACATGGACACGGTAATTTCACTGCAAGCGGTACACAAAACCTACAAAATCAGGAGCGGGCTGATCCATGCCCTGCACGGGGTGGACTTCGAAGTCCAACAAGGCGAGTTTGTGGCCCTGGTGGGGCCGTCCGGCAGCGGCAAGAGCACGCTCATCAATATGATCACGGGCATCGACCGGCCCACGAGGGGCGAAGTGTACGTTGCCGGGCAGCGCCTGACGCAAATGGGCGAAGACAAGGTCGCCGGGTGGCGGGGCAAAAACGTGGGCGTGGTGTTCCAGTTTTTCCAACTGCTGCCCTCGCTCACGGTCATGGAAAACGTGCTCATGCCCATGAGCTACGCGGGCACGTACAAAGGTCAGCGTCAGGAACGCGCGATGGAACTGCTGGATATGGTTGACCTGGCCGAAGTCGCGGATAAATATCCCAGCCAGGTGTCGGGTGGGCAGCAACAGCGCGCCGCCATCGCGCGCGCCCTGGCCAACGACCCACCCTTGATTGTCGGCGATGAACCTACCGGCAACCTGGACTCGGTGTCGGCGGGGTTGATGTTCGCACTATTCGAAGAGTTAGTGGCGCAGGGCAAGACAATGGTCATGGTGACACATGACAAAGACCTGGCTGGCAAAGTGCCGCGTGTGCAAGAAGTACGCGACGGGCTGCTGCTACAAGCGTCTGAAGTTGATCAGCGGCTGAAGGCCACTCACCAGGCCTGATCATCAGGGATAAAACTACGAGGAGATTGCACATGAGAATTGACAAACAAGAGCGGGACGATGTGACAGTGTTTGTCCTGGAAGGGCGGGTGGACAATGACGGTGCGGTTGACCTTGACCGGGCTCTGCTAGCTGCAGTCTCGGCGGGAAACTACCGGCTGGTCCTGGAAATGGCCCAGGTCCGGTATATCAACAGCGCCGGGTTGCGTATCCTGGCCGATATTCTGACCCAAACACGCGAGCACAATGGCGATCTAAAACTGGCTGATCCGAATCCAAAGGTCAAGCGCGTGTTTCAGATCATTGGCTTCGACAATTTCTTTATCACGTATGACACACTCGAAGAGGCTGTGACCGCGTTCAGTATCTGAAAACGAACCGGCCAGCGTAAACAAGTGCAAACCGATGCGCCCTCTCCGGCCCTGTCCGGGGGGCGTTTTGGTTTACTGGGTGGCGAATATTCCATATTTGCCTTATGAAATCTTTCCGTCGCGTCAATGGACAGTCCCAGGCAGATTCTGTGTCTGTGGGGCAAGAAAGCCAAACCGTCAGCCGACAAGTGTGACAGGTTTGAATGACCGAACATCTTGACGCGCTGGCGGGTTTTTCAACCCGATCCAGATCCTTTGTCAGGAATAGAGTCCTCGTGTAGATTAATTTCTGAAC
>JAADYV010000329.1 GCA_010092855.1 Chloroflexota bacterium
GGACGCCTAAATCTGCACGCTCCTCCCCTAACCGCACGATTTTTCGCGTGCTCGATATCCTCTCAGGCGCGGGGCAGGCCATGTCCCGCGCTTTGTCCTGGCTCAAAAAAGGAGCAGACTCGCGTCTGCCCCCTTCCAACATACAGAAAAAAACCAGACTTAGTAAGCTGTCGTTTCGTAGGTGATGCCGGGGAAGGCCACCGCATCCGGTGCCAGGGCAGCCGCAGCGTCTGCATCCCCGTAGAGTTCCGCCAGGAAGAAAGCGGTCGCGAAGTGGTCGATCAGGTCATGGGCGCGGTCCATATCCCACACCGGGTCCGCGCAGACGGAATACATGCCCATGGCAGCCAATGCCGGCAGTTCTTCACAGGCGCTCATGTGCACGAGATGCTGCGCGTTTAACAGCACCACCTGCGACTTCTGTGCTGATCCCAGGTCGGCATAGGACCAGTATGGGTCCGCTTCGGCGGCGATAACCAGCACGGGTTTGTCCATCTGGGCTTCGCCTTCTGGCCCGAAGATCGGCGACGCCGGGACCACAGCCACCGCGACATCCACGCGCGGGTCAGCCATCGACGGCCACACCCCCTCCGGCACAGCGTCCAGCCCGGCCAGTTCCACCATTGCATCGAGATTACCCAGAATGTCCGCGCAACCGGGATCGTCCGGCATCTCGGCACACAGTGCGGCATAGTTGTTGAGATCAAGCTGCGCACCCGTCACGGCCAGCGATGCCGTCCCCCCGCGCGACATGCCGCTGATGCCCACACGTTCCAGGTCGATCACGCCTGCCAGTGCACCGTCGTCTGCGGCCAGCACTTCGGCGAAATCAATCAGGCGGGAAGCATCCTGGGGACGCGAAATGAGGAAGCGGTGTGAATTGGTATCATAATCACCAGGAAAAACACCAAGATTATCTTCCATGTCACTGGTGATCACTACAAAGCCATACGACGCCAGATGCTCAAGATAATAAGCCCAGAACGCCGGCGCGCCACTGGCTGCCGGGGAATAGACAATCAGCGGGTACGGGCCTTGATCAACGTTCGGCACGCCGTCTAACGCCGCATGACCGAACACATCCATTGGCGGGAACGTCTCGTAGCGAAGTTCGTAGGTGTAGTCGGTTTCGGCGTCCACGGTTGGATACCAGACCATGACGTTGGCCATGTAGTCGTCGTAGCCCGACTCCAGCACCATCAGCCCTACAGCATGGGGACCACGAACACCATACAGCGGCGCATCAGGCCGCAAGCCAGTTGGTGCCGGGTCTTCGCCGTCCTGGGCACGGACCAACACTGGCAGCGCTGAACTCACCAGGACCACGATCATAAGAACGAACAATACGCGCTTGAACATTTACATCTCTCCCTGTTTTTTGAACCAGTTTTCGATAATTAAATCTACCAGGCTGGAAAGAGACTTGTGCATGCGAGGCTCGATGGAACGCTGTGACCATGCCGAAGCCGTTTTTGGGTTTCGTTGTATAATGGTCAGGAAGGACATCCGGATGCCTCAAACACCTGAACTTACCTGGGCCGGGTAGACACATACACCCTCAGGATACGGGGCAGACCGCTAAAAAATCGCTAAAATTACCGGCTGATCCAATGGACCCTGCGCGTATGCCCGATCTGCTTTCCATCAATACTCTTGGCGGCCTGTCCATCGTTTGCGGCGACCAACCGGTGACGGATATCGCCTCGCGCAAGGCCGAGGCCCTGCTGGTCTACCTGGCCCAGACGGGCCAACCCCAACCGCGCGACGTGCTGGCCGAGTTGTTCTGGCCCGAACGTGATCAAACCCGTTCGCTGTCCAGCTTGCGCGTTACGCTGACCCACCTCCGCAAAGAACTCGCCGCCTACATCAGCGCAACCCGGCACACGCTTGCCATCAACGCCGACAGCCCGGTCTGGCTGGACACGGACGAGTTCGATGACCAGATGTGTCTGGTGAGCCGATTTTTGGACGAGCCAGAGTCGCTGACGCCGACCACAGCGCGCAACCTGGATCGAACCGTGGACCTGGTACGAGGCGACTTCCTGACAGGTTTTCATGTGCGGGGCTGCCCGGCGTTTGAGGACTGGATGCGCAGCGAGCGCGAACGGCTCCAGCGCGCGGCGATCCATGCCCTGGATGCGCTGATCCACTACGATCTGCAGACTGGACGGTATGCTGCCGGGGTCAAGCACGCATCGCGCCTGCTCGAACTGGACCCGCTGCACGAAAGCGCGCACCGGCACCTGATGTATTGCCTGGCGAGTTCCGGGCAGCGTGAGGCGGCGTTGGCGCAGTACGAAACGTGCGCCCGGCTGTTGGCTGACGAAGTCGGGATTGGCCCCGACGCGCAGACGGTGCAGCTTTTCGAGGATATCCGCGCCGGGGACCTGGAGATTATCGAGCAGGGATTCCAACCCCGCCACAACCTGCCCGCCCAGATCACACCTTTTGTGGGGCGCACATCTGAACTCGGCCAGGTTCACCGTCTGCTGGAGGAGCACCGGCTGGTGACGCTAGTCGGACCTGGCGGCATCGGCAAGACCCGCCTGGCGCTCGAAGCTGCTGCCCAACTGGTGCCAGATTTCGCCCAGGGGGTGTTTTTTGTGCCCCTGGTTGGCCTGGCAACGCCAGACGAGATCGTACCTGCCATCGCGCACGCGCTGGGCTTCCAGTTTGGCGGGGACCAGCGCAAACTGCAAGACCAGTTGTTACAGCATCTCCAACAGCGTCACCTGCTGCTGGTGCTAGACAACTTCGAACACCTGCTGGACGGAGCGCCGCTGGTGACGGCACTGCTGCACACGGCTCCCGATGTCCGGGTGCTGGCCACCTCGCGCGAACGCCTCAACCTGCAGGGTGAAGTGACCCTGCCGTTGGATGGTCTGGAGGTGCCGGAGAACGACGCGCAGGATGATCTATTGCAGCACAGCGCGGTGCGGTTGTTGGTCGAAAATGCCTGGCACACCCGGCACGACCTTGAGGCGGAACTGGGATCAATGACCGCCGCCGCCCGCGTCTGCCGCCTGGTAGACGGTATGCCACTTGGGATTTTGCTGGCCGCAACCTGGACCGACCTGTTAACGTTTGACGAAATCGCGGACGAAATAGCGCGCAGCCTGGACTTTCTGGCCGCCGATGTGCGCGACATGCCGGCCCGTCACCGCAGTATGCGGGCCGTCTTCGAGTCGTCCTGGCAGCGGCTGACGGAGGCCGAACGCGACGTCTTGATGAAGCTCAGCGTGTTTCGCGACGGGTTCTCGCGCCCTGCCGCCCAGCAGGTCACCGGGGCTTCGCTGCGCACCCTGAACAGCCTGGTGGCCAAGTCGCTGGTGCGTCGCCGGTCTGATGGGCGGTTCGAACTGCACGAACTGCTGCGCCAGTTTGCAAATGATGCTTTGTCGGCCTATCCTGCCGAAAAATGGCTTACGTTGGATCGTCACTGTGCCTTCTATGCCCACTTTTTCCAGGATCGAGAAGCAGACCTCAGAGGTGGGAACCAGCGCGAGACCATTCTCGAGCTGGACAATATCCGCGCCATGTGGCAGCGGGCAGTGCAAACAGCCAATCATGATGCCATCCATCGCGCGGGCATGAGCTTGAATTGGCTGTGCCAGCGGCGTGGCACCGAAGGTGAAGGGCTGATGCTCTTTACGGCAGCCGTCGACGCCCTGCGTGCCGCCTCTCTGCCAGATGACCCGCAAGCCGCGCACCAGCAGCAGGTCGCGTTGGGCTTCGCGCTGGCGATGCAGGCCCACTTCGCTTTCCGGCGCGGGGAGCGGGAGCTGGGTGCACGGCACCAGGCGGAAAGCCGGGCGCTGCTGCGCGCGCTGGATGCCCGCGCAGAACTCGCGGCTGCCCTGCTGGGATCAGGCTATTGGGGGGAGACGCTCGAACAAAGCGACCACTACTTTGCGGAAGCAATAGCGATATATGAGGAACTCGGTCTGGAGTGGGGGATACATTCGGGCTGGGCGCTGCGCGCCGGGGTCGTGTTGTTGCGCCAACACCGGTACGATGAAATCATCCATCGCATGAAGGCGTCGTTGGCCTACAACCGAAGGGTGGATGGCCAAAATGGAATCAGCTTTGCGCTGGCCCTGCTGGCCTCCATCGCCCTCAAACGCGGTGAGTATGAAACGGCCAAACGTCATTCACAAGAGGGCCTATTGATTGCACAGGCTGCGGGGCTACACCGGCACGAAATCGAGCACTACTGGGGCATTGGCCTATCAGACCTGGCATTAGGCAACATCAGCGCAGCGAAACGAGCTATACAAAAAGGCCTGGCGCTGCACGACCGCTACGGCATTGGAATCCTGCTCGATATCCTTCACGCCGATCTGGGCCATATCGCGATTCTGGAGCATGACACGAACGCGGCACACGATCACTTTTTCGCTGCACTGCAAGTATGCGTCTATCCCCTGGCGCGTGCATCGGCCATCGCAGGCTTGGCGCTGCTGGCCGGGCGCGCCGGTGATCCGGTCACCGCGGTGACATGGCTGGCCGCCGTCCAACACAGTCCGGTGGTCGATGTGCGATTACAGGCCACCGTCGAAACCTACCTGGCGGAGATGGAACCCCAACTGGCAGCAGACGACTACCGTCGCACGTTTGAACACGGCCAAAGCCTGGACTTCGAAGCCATCAGCGCGGAACTGCCAGGGATGTTCTGAGATCGGCTCCTGGCGCTCCCCGTGGCCCATCGCCATCCTGCGCCCCAACGGTCATCGGCAGTGCCGCGAATACCAGCACTGCAATCACGAAAACGAGAAA
>JAADYV010000330.1 GCA_010092855.1 Chloroflexota bacterium
CTCCGTGACTTATTTATACAAGGAACAGACAATGCCGCGAGCGATATTGAGCGTTTACGACAAAAGCGGACTAGACGAGTTCGCGCGGGGGCTGTCGGAACTGGGATGGGACCTGGTGGCCAGTGGGGGAACCGCACGTGCGCTTGAACTGGCGGGACTCGAAATGACGCCGGTCGAACGATTGACGCAAGCTCCCGCGATGCTGGCCGGGCGCGTCAAAACGCTGCACCCCGCGATCCATGCTGCAATCCTGGCCCGCGACACCAGCGAAGACATGAACACGTTGCGCCAGCACGGGTATGCGCCGATTGACATCGTGGTGTGCAATCTGTACCCCTTCCAGCAAACGGTCTCGCTCGGAAACGTGTCGCTGGCGGAAGCGATCGAACAAATCGACGTAGGCGGTGTGACATTGGTGCGCGCAGCAGCCAAGAATTTTGCTCGGGTGACGGTGCTGGTCGATCCAGCCGATTACCCACCGGTACTGGCCCAACTTCGCGAGTCTGGACAATTGGACGACAGCACTCGGCAGCGGCTCGCCGTAAAGGCCTTCGAACTGACACGCAACTACGATACCGTGATTCACGCCTACCTGGCCGGCCTGCTCGAACAACAGGAGACAACCCCTTCACACCTGCCGGATACACTCTCGCTGGGGTTGACGCAGGTGCTGCCGTTACGTTATGGCGAGAACCCTCACCAGATGGGTGGCTTTTATGCAACTCAAGCTGGGGCGCGTCCGCTGGATGCGGTGCAGCTCGGTGGCAAGGACCTATCGTATAATAACCTGCTTGATCTTGATGCGGCCTGGAAAGCGGTCAATGCCTTCGAAACACCCGCAGTCGTCATCGTCAAGCACCTGAACCCAACTGGCATTGCCACGGCGCAAACGGCAGGTGCAGCTTTTCCGCTGGCGCTGGCCTCTGATCCGGTATCGGCATTCGGTGGTGTGGTCGCCACCAACCGGCAGGTCGATGATGAACTGGTCGAGGCGCTGGGCACCTTGTTTGTGGAAGCCATCGTCGCGCCCGATTTTACACCTACTGCCCAGCAGCAGTTGGGCGAAACACGCAAAAACTGCCGCCTGCTGCGCACCGCGGTACGCCAGCCCCATAACGGACTGCAAATCACCAGCATTCAGAACGGTTTTCTCATCCAGCAAGTGGACCAGGACGATCCATCCGATACCCAATGGCGTGTGGTCTCTGAACGCAAACCCAGTTCCGAGGAATTGCAGGCCATGCGGTTCGGGTGGAAAGCGGTACAATACGTCAAGAGCAACGCGATTGTGCTGGCCCAATCGGGTTTCACCGTTGGGATTGGGGGCGGTCTGCCCAGTCGGGTCGACGCCGTACACCTGGCCGTGCATAAAGCCGGTGAGCGCGCCCAAGGGGCAGCACTGGCATCCGATGCGTTTTTCCCGTTCCCAGACGGAGTCGAAGCGGCTGCAGCTGCGGGGGTGACATGCGTGGTTCAACCCGGCGGCTCAATCCGGGATCAGGCAGTGATCGATGCCGTCAATGCCGCTGATATGGCGATGATTTTTACTGGAGTACGGCACTTCAGACATTAATCTGTTAACTCACAGGTTAGAGTCATTCGGATTTGTGACAATTGACAGTTCGAAAAGGACAGAAATTATTTGTGTGGAAACGCGGTCGATGCCATAATAGTGGCGTTGCTTAATCTGTGCATAGAGGCTTGAACAAGCTTTCTTTGAATATATCTATGGGAGGAAACCCGTGGCAAGTGTTACCTATCGTAATGTTACCAAGCGTTGGGGAGATGTGACGGCGGTCCGCAACCTGAGCATCGAAATCCCTGATGGCGAATTTCTAGTATTTGTAGGTCCTTCCGGTTGTGGCAAGTCAACCAGCTTGCGGATGCTGGCCGGGCTTGAAGAAATTACGGAAGGTGAAATCCTGATCGGCGACCGGGTGGTCAACAATGTGGCCCCCAAAGACCGCGACATCGCGATGGTGTTCCAAAGCTATGCGCTGTACCCGCACATGACGGTGTACGACAACATGGCGTTTGGTCTGCGGTTGCGCCGGACCCCCAAGCAGGTCATTGATGAACGCGTGCGCGAAGTTGCCGCCAGCCTGGGCATCGAGCAGCTCCTCGACCGCCGTCCTCGCCAGTTGTCCGGTGGTCAGCGCCAGCGTGTGGCGGTGGGCCGTGCAATTGTGCGCGAACCCGCCGTGTTCTTGCTGGACGAGCCGCTTTCCAACCTGGACGCCAAGCTGCGCGTGGAAGCACGCGCGTTCATCAGCAAGCTGCACCAGCGCCTGGGGACGACATTCATCTATGTGACGCACGACCAGACCGAGGCGATGACGATGGGTCAGCGCATTGCCGTGCTGCGCGCGGGCGAACTGATGCAGATCGATTCGCCCAGCAACCTGTACGACCATCCCTCCAACGTCTTTGTGGCCGGTTTCATCGGCAGCCCCGCCATGAACTTCTTTGACAATGTTGACCTGTTCGAAGAAGGCGGCAAGATGTGGGTTGATACCGGTTACTTCCGCCTTGAGGTGCCGGAAGCGCGCTACGACCTGTACCGCCCCCATATGGGCAAGCAATTGACCTTCGGCATCCGCCCCGAAGCCATCTCGCACCCCAACTACCAGCCCGCCGACATCCGCCCCTCGCTGATTGAGGCGAATGTGGACGTGGTCGAGTTGATGGGTAATGAAAAGATCGTCTACCTTGAAGAAAGCGGCAAGACGTTCCTGGCCCGCTTCGACCCGCGTGCAGACATTACCGTTGGCCAGCGGACCGGTGCTGTGTTCAACATGGCGTCGATGCATCTATTTGACCAGGAAACCGAACAGGCCCTGCAATAAACGGCGCTGATGTTTCTGCCGCAGCCTTTGTTCTCCATCTTTGGTGATGAAACAAGACCGCCTGTTACGGCGGTCTGTTTTTTGACAGGTATGAAAACCAGGGAAAATTACTTGATGAAAACTTATGTTACATCGGAGTTAGAGCACAATCTGGCGCGCGCGCTTAGTGGCGAGGTCCATTTCGACCAGATGACGCGCTTGCTTTACAGCACCGACGCCAGCAATTACCAGATCGAGCCCGTGGGCGTCGTCTTCCCTCGCCACGCGGATGATGTCGTGGCGGCGCACAGCATCGCAGCCCAGCACGGTATCCCCCTGCTGCCACGGGGGGCCGGAAGCGGATTGGCCGGGCAAACTGTTGGCGCGGCGCTGGTGCTGGACCTGTCGCGCCATATGCGCCAGGTGGTGAGCGTTAACGCTGAAGAACGTATTGTGCGGGTCCAGGCCGGGATGGTGCTAGACCACATGAACGCCCAACTCGCGCCGCTGGGCCTGATGCTGGGTCCGGACCCGGCCAGCGGTGACCGGGCGGTGGTCGGTGGCTGCCTGGGCAACAACGCCACCGGTATGCACAGCATTCTGTATGGCATGTTTGGCGATCATGTGCGGGCAGTGGACGCAGTGCTGGCCGACGGTACGCGGCTGGCGTTTGGCGTGGACGCGCCACAGCACCCCACGCGCACGACGCTGCGGGAGCGTGTGCAGGAGATTTTGCGCGATTATGCCCAACCTATCGCGGAACGCTTCCCCAGGACATGGCGCACGGTGGCAGGCTATGCACTCAACCAGTTGGATGTTGCCAACCCGGACCTGGCGCAGTTGTTCGCCGGGTCGGAGGGCACGCTGGGCACAGTGGTCGAGGTGACGTTGGGGCTGGTAGCGCGTCCCACCATGAAACGTATGGCGCTGCTGCATTACGACCAGATGCGAGCCGCGCTTGAAGCGGTACCCAGCATCCTCGAAACGAAACCCTCCGCTGTCGAGCTAATGGACAAGATGCTGCTCGATATGACGCGCGCGCACCCGGACTATTCCAAATACCTGACGTTTATCGAAGGTGATCCCGCTGCGGTGCTGGTGGTCGAGTTTTATGGCGAAAGCGATGCCGAGTTAGCCTCCAAGATCGACGGCCTGCGCGCGCACATGCAGAGGCGTGGATTCAGCGGCGCAGTCGTACTCGCCGAGACGGATGCGGACATGGCGCGTGTGATGAAGGTGCGCAAGGCCGGGTTGGGCCTGCTGATGAGTATGCGCGGGGAACATAAGCCAGTGCCCTTCATCGAAGATGCAGCCGTGCCGGTCGCCAAGCTGGCAGATTACGTGGACGGTGTGCACGAGATCGTTGCCCAGAACGGCGCGACGATGGCGATCTATGCCCATGCTAGCGCCGGGTGTTTGCACATTCGCCCGCTGCTGAACATGAAAAGCGCCGAAGGGCTGCGGCAGTATCGCGCTATTGCGCAAGGCGCGACGGAACTCGTCATGCGCTACGAGGGCACAACCAGTGGGGAACACGGCGAGGGCCTCTCGCGCGGGGAATTTAGCAAGCAGTTGTTTGGTTCGGAACTGACCGAAGCGTTCCGCCAGGTGAAGATCGCGTTTGATCCGCACGGCCTGATGAACCCCGGCAAAGTGGTTGATGTGGGGCCGATGGACGATCCGCGCCTGCTACGTTACGGTCCAGAGTATGCGGTACCCTATGCGCCCCAGTCTACCCGCCTGGATTGGTCGGTGGATGGTGGTTACGCAGCGGCGGTGGAAATGTGTAACGGCGCTGGTGTATGCCGCAAGGAAGCCACGGGCGTGATGTGTCCCAGCTACATGGGAACGCTCGACGAGGCACATTCCACACGCGGGCGGGCGAATGCGCTGCGGCTCGCAATGACGGGTCAGCTTGGCACCGAGGGCCTGAGCGATAAGCGCGTATACGAGGTGCTGGACCTGTGCCTGTCGTGCAAGGCGTGCAAGGCGGAATGCCCCTCGCTGGTAGACATGGCACGGCTCAAGGCTGAATTCACCGCCGCCTATAATGACGAACACGGGATTCCGCTGCGGTCGCGGGTGTTTGGCAACATCCACCGCCTGAACCACCTGGGCAGCTTGATGCCGGGAATCGCCAACCTGGCGCTGCGTTCGCCGTTGGCAAAGTGGGCATTCACGCGGCTGGGCGTGGCTCCCCAACGCGATCTGCCGCTGCTGGCACGCCAGCGCTTCAGTGTGTGGTATAAAAAGAAACACGTGGCCAATGGCGGGCGTCCGGCACCGATCTTGATCTCGGACACGTACACCGAATACAACTACCCACACCTGGGACAAGCTGCGCTGCGTGTAGCAAGAGCAGCCGGATTTGATCTGCGGGTGTGGGGTCCGCGCGAGATCGACTGCTGTGGTCGCCCGTTTATGTCGAAGGGGATGCTGGACCAGGCGCGCAAGCTGGCCATCAAAAACGTCAAACGGATGGCTCCCCTGGTGAACAGCGGCCAGCAGTTCATGCTGATCGAACCCAGTTGTGCCGCCGCCTACCGTGACGAATACCCGGACCTGGTTCCGGCAGAGATGCGTGAGGAGGCGCGGCGCGTGGCCAAAGCGGTGATCACCGTCGAAGAGTGGCTGGCGGAAGCCGCCGACCAGGGCCTGTTGGATGAGCTGGAATTCGACCCGGCCCCACGCGAGATCGTGCTGCACGGACACTGTTACCAGCGCGCGCTGTGGGGCACCGAAACCACCCACCGTATGTTAGACTTGATCCCCAACAGCACGCTTACTGAACTGGACGACGGCTGCTGCGGTGTGGCAGGTGCGTTTGGCTACGAAGCGGAACACTACGATCTGTCGGTTGCCATCGCGGAACAACGGCTGTGGCCCGGCATTCGACAAGCACCAGAGGCCATCATTGCGGCCAGCGGCGTCTCGTGCCGGGAACAGGTCGAGCACGGCACCGATCGCCACGCGCTGCACCCGGTCGAAGTGCTGGCGGCAGCGCTGCGCAAAGGATAACAGGATTTCACCGGCGGGGAGTGAGGGTTGATGGAACGCGAACAGATACCCGAACAAGTCCAGGAATATCCGGGAGCCAACTGGCAAACCGTGCGGCAGTCACCCTGGCTGGTGCTGGCCGGGGTGACCGTCATTGCGTGCGGTCAGGCTGTGTGGTTCCAGGATATCACACGCTTTTTCCCTGGCGGCTGGCTGGCCATCACGGGCGTGATCATGGTTATGCTGGCGCTGCGCTCGGCAGAGATCGTCCAGCGCGAAGACACGCCTTCTCCAACCCGGCGCGTCGTTTTTGGGATGCGGCTGGCGCTGGCCGCGCTAGGGATCGTATTGTGCTACTACACCAGTTGGCGCGCCATCAACAAAAGCAGCGTAGTGTGGGATTCGCTGATTTTGTGGAGCTTAAGTATCCTGCTGACTGCCATTGGACTGGTGCCGCCGGAAGCGGGAGCGCGCTGGTGGCGCGGTGTGTGGCACAGCCTGCGCCGGGAAACCGGTACGTGGCTGTTGGTGCTGGCGTTGTTCGGGTTGGGATTGGTGCTGCGCGTGGCGTGGCTGGAAACTATGCCCGATCTGCAGGCTGGAGACGAAGCGCAGTTTGCGTATGAGGCTGCTTCGATAAAAGACGAGTGGCAGTGGACCTACAGTCCGTTCGAGATGGGTTTCTGGCACCACCCGCGCACGGTGCATGTCTTGCTGGGCGTGAGTATTGATCTGTTTGGGCAGACCAAGACCGGCGCACGGATGCCGTCGGCAATTCTTGGCGCGCTGACGGTCCCGGCGGTTTTCCTGGCAGGACGGCGTTTGTTCGACCGGCGCGTGGGTGTCATTGCAGCCCTGTTTATGGCCACCTTCCCGATGCACATCCAATTCAGTCGTACAGGAATGGACCAGACCGGCGATCCCCTGTTTGGCACGCTGGCGTTTGCATTTCTGGCGCAGGCGCTGCGCGAAGATGACGCGGTCGAGGGCGCGCTGGCCGGGTTGTGTATGGGCCTGACACAGTATTTCTACTTCGCAGGTAAAATCTTTCCGCTGCTGCTGTTGGGTTATGCGGGCCTGTGGTTTCTACGCGACTGGCGGCTGGTGATGTCTCGGCTGCCGGTGCTGGTCATCACGCTGGTGGTAAGCTGTGTGGTGGTCTTTCCCGGTCTGCACGCTTCGCACGAGGACACCGAACGCCCTGTCAGCCCCCGATTGAACCAGGTCGCCATCTGGAAAACGGGCGACATCCGCGCGGCGGACCAGCGCGGCGAACTGCCACAATACTGGGCTACCCAAATCCGGCAGTCATACATGGCATATCTGCAGGTGCACGATGAAAGCGACGTGTGGGGGCGCTATAACCCGGTGCTGGGCTGGTTCGCAGGAGTGCCGTTCCTGGTTGGTGTGGGCGTCATCCTGCGGCGCTGGCGTGATCCTGGCGGCCTGATTCTGCTGGTGTGGATCATTGGCACGGCAACCCTGGGCGGGATGCTGCTGATCGATCCCCCGCACTACCCTCGTTATGTGAGTGCGACTCCGGCACTGGCCATGATCGTGGCACTGGGGCTGGTGGGCATAGGCCTCAGCCTGCTGCGGTTGGTGCTAAGCCTGCTGCGTTTGCCGGGCCGGGTCCAGGAGTTTTTCGCACGGTATGGGGCGTCGAGTGTACCATTGTTGCTGGCGATCCTGCTCTCCGGAGCGGATCAGACCGTGTACATTGTAGACTATGTACCCCAAACGGACACGCTGTTGTATGGCGAGGCAACGGTCCAACTGAACGACGTGGTCGAGATCGTCGATTCACTGGAAGAACCGACCAAGGTCTGGTATTTTTCTTCATTAGAACTGGACCTTTTTGGAACCGATCTGCTCGATTATCGCGTGCCGCAGGTTGAAGGCGAAGAATACCGCGCAGAACTCAGCGCCTGGGAAGAGGTATTATGGCCGGGACGCAATGCGTTGGTTATTGCGCCTGCCCGCTATGCTGAGCTGCGCGTGGCGCTGCACCAAACCTTTCCCGAAGCAATACTACGGGAATATACTAATGAACGAACCCAGGAACCACTGGTATTCGTCCTGTTGATTGAACGCTAGCGAGTTAACCGTGATCAAAACACTATCCATCAATCTCAAAACCCAGGGCAACGCCCAGGTGATCGATATTACCCGGCAGGCAGCCGAAGCCGTCCGCGACAGTACGCTGCGCAGCGGTATCGTGACGATTTTTTGTCCCAGCGCGACCAGCGGCCTGACGACCATCGAGTACGAAAACGGCGTGATCAGCGATTTGCAGCGGCTGTTTGACGAGATTATCGCGCCCAACCGTGAGTATCTACACAATCTGCGGTGGGGGGATGGCAACGGGCACAGTCATGTGCGAGCCGCACTGCTTGGCCCCTCGCTGACCGTGCCGTTCGTGGATGGGCAACTGACGCTGGGCACCTGGCAGCAAATCGTCTTTGTGGATTTCGACAACCGAGCGCGGCAGCGCAGCCTGGTCGTGCAAGTTATGGGGGAGTGACCAATGCAGGACAAATACCTGGACGAAATGGGACAACTTTTTGCGGCACTGGCCCGTGACCCCCAACCAGAAGAAGCTCTGGAACGCCTGAACGACGCGGTGCGCCGGATGGTGAACTGCTCGGACATGGGGCTGTGGTTAGCAGATGACACCCAGCGTATGCTGGAATTGACCGTGACCAACATGGCCCGGTCCAACCTGACCCAAACACGGCTGGCATATGGGCAAGGCATGGTCGGCGTTGTGGCCGAGGGGCGGCGCTCGATCATCGTGTCCAATGCCCAGTGGGATTTTGAAGATGAACCATTGGCACAGGCACGCTTCTCGGCTGCTGCTGGCGTGCCAATCGTATGGCAAGACGAGTTAAGGGGCGTGCTGGTGGCGATGGACTCTCAGGCCGGGCACGTCTTCACTATGCGTGATATCCGGCTGCTGGAAATGATGGCGCTTTACGCTGCCGCCCTGATCACAACCCACAATCTCCAAATTACCTTTGCCCAGACCGCGCATGACCTGACGGAAGAGCGTGAGCGCGTGCTCCATATCCAAACCGCGACCCGCCAGATGTTGGAAGAACCTGATCTGCGCGCCAACCTGCTGGAAGTCACGCGCGCGATTCAGGCGTTGGGCTGGGGGGACGTGGTCCTGGGGTTATACGCTGATAACTATACCGTGGACGAACTGATTACAGTGGGTATTCCGGCAGAGCATGAAGAAACCCTGCGCGCGGGTGTGGTGCCGCACGACATCTGGAAGCTGTTCTTGAATGGCAGGTTGGAGCAGTTCCGAATCGGCGGATTCTATTATATTCCCGCGCACGAAACTGGCGCTGCCTGGGAAGCAGGTGACGTACTGTTTGCGCCGCTGCGCCTGGGGCAGGAGCGTATCAGTGGTGTGATTCGCGTCGATGCTCCGGTTGATACACAACGTCCCACCGGTACCCGGCTGCGTCCATTGGATATCCTGGCTAGCCAGGCCGCGTACACAATTGAGAATGCCCGCTTGTTGGAGGAAAAAGCGCTGTCAGCGGAAGCACTGGCCGACCAGGTTGAAGAACTCTCGATGATTCACCGGGCAGACCGCGAGTTGAGCGCGCACCTCAACGTTGACCGAGTTATGACGCTGACGATGGACTGGGCGCTGCGCCGGACCGGGGCCGACACTGGATTGCTAGCACTGATGACCGACGATGAACGCGGCTTGGTGCCGTTGATTACGATGGGGCATCTGGACGAGGAAATCTTGCGCTGCAGCGAACAGAATCCCTGGCCGTTAGACCAAGGCGTGATGGGCCTTGCAGCCACGAGCGGCCAAACCCAAGTGTTCAGCGATTTACCACCCGAACACGAATATATGCAGTTTATGCCGGCCCATGCCCAAGCGCTGGTCTCAGTACCATTGGCCATGCGCGGCAAGGTACTAGGCGTGATAACGCTGGCCGCGCGCAATAACCGGGCGTTTTCGCAGCATGAAACCAGTTTCCTGGAACGTCTGGCGCGGCGCGCTGCCGTCGCTTTGGACAACGCGCACCTGTATCGTCAATCGGAACAACTGGCCGACGATATGGCCGTTTTGTACTCGGCCAGCCGCGCGATCACGGCTACGCTTGAACGGGACGAGGTTCTGCAACGAATCGCTCAATCGATGGCCATGGCGATGGAATGTTCCAGCGCGATGATCCTGGGCTATCATTCTGAAACCGATACGTTTGAGGTTTTGATCGTCTACAAGGTCGGCACGGTGCGCGATGCGTTTGAACAACTACCAGACCCCGGTATGACTATCTCGTTCGACCAATTGCCTGCGCTGCGGCAGACAACTGAAAAGCAGCAGTCCCAGGTGCTGCGCGCGATTGACCTGGAAGCGGGCAATCCTATACGCCAGATCATGGAGGAACGCCATCTCCAGGCGGCGATCATGACGCCGATGGTAGCCCAGGGTGAACTGCTGGGTGTCGCTGTCGTTATCGAAGGTCGGCACGACCGGGTCTTCACCACCAGCGAGGTCTTTAAAGCCGAGACACTGGCCAGCCAGGCGTCGGTGGCGCTGCGCCAGTCTATGCTGTACAGTGAAGTTCTAGAGTTGGAAAAGATCAAGTCGGAGATGATTCGCATGGCATCCCACGACTTGCGCAACCCACTCAACAACATTATGGGGTATATCGAGCTGCTGGCGATGAACCTGGAGAGTATGGGCGTAAACCCAGACCAGGCACAGTATATTGAGAACTTGCGGCGCGGGACGAAGTCGATGCAATCGCTGATTGACGACCTGCTGACCCTGGAACGGGCCGAAAGCCAACGCCAAAGCGAGTGGCAGACCTTTGACCTGGGCGGGCTGGTAGTGGAAGTGATCGAAGCCGTCAACACCGATGTGGAACTGAAACACCACACGCTAACCCTGCAGCGAGAAGAGGGCGTTCCCACCGTATTTGGTAGTGTGACGCAGTTACGCCAGGCAATTACCAACCTGATCGGCAACGCGGTCAAATACACACCCGACGAGGGCCAGATTGAAGTACGCTTTGGATATCACAATGACCGCCTGCAGTTTTCTGTCGAAGACAACGGGTACGGTATCTCACCCGAACGCCAGGCCCGGTTATTCGAGCGCTTCTACCGGGCCCAGGAGCCTGGTACCGACATGATTCCCGGTACCGGGTTAGGCCTGAGCCTGGTCAAGACAGTTGTCGAACGGCATGGCGGACAGGTATGGTTTGAAAGCGAGCCAGGCGCAGGCAGTACGTTTGGGTTCTGGCTGCCACCGATAGACGAGCCGCCAGAACAGCTCTAATCGCCAAGGGGTGTTGTGGAAGAGGGGGACCGGTATGACCGAGGGCGAACTGGTCATCATGATCATGAGTGGCCCCGACGACGGACGGAAGATCTACCTGAGCCAGCGGCATGGGGATGGTTTCATCAGTACCGATGGCAGTTGGTCGATTGCGCTGGGCCGCCGCGAAGAATGTGACATCAGCATTCCCTTCGATACCCAGGTTTCACGCCAGCACGCGGTTCTGCGGCTGACTCCAGATGGTCAGCTCTGGCTGATGGACGCCGGCAGCCTGAACGGTACGTTTTTTGGTCAGCAGCGATTGGAAGAACCGGTACAATTGGAGCGTGGGCAGCTCTTCCGGTTGGGGCGGACCTGGATGCGCGTACAAGACGAAACGCACGAGAATAACGGATAAGCAGCCGTGGATACAATCAGCTTACAGGATATTCAAACCCTGGCACGTCAGGAGTCGGCCAAGCTGCACCACTATTTCATTGGTGTGGAGCACCTGTTCATTGCGTTGACGCAGTTGAGCGGGGGGTTGACCGTCGCCGCGATGGAACACCTGGGGCTGTCGCCGCGGTTTGTACGCTATAGCATCCGCGAGACGATTGGACGTTATGAAGACCGGCACTATTGGCCTGGCTTCCCTGAAACGCCGCGTGCCGTCGAGGTGCTGGCCCTGGCACGCCGCTATGCCGGGCTGCACAACCCGTCAGAACGCGAGCTGTTATTGGCGATTCTAGACGAAGGCGACAGCGTGGTCAGCCGGGTGTTGCACGAGGTCGGTGCCGACGTCGAGCTGCTGCGGCTAACAGCAGCGAATTGGACGTCCCCGTTGCGCCCCCAACTGCGCGAAATTCCGTTGTACGGTGACGTGGTGTTGACCGAAGGGCAGGCGCGTGTGCTGCAGCTTATGTTCCGCGACTATGCCCAGGTGCAGATTGTAGGCGAACTGACCGGCGGGCACAGTGGAGCGCTGGTCTTGCTGGCGCGTCCGGTGCGCGTAGATGGGCACAAAGATGCACCAGTGGTGGTTAAGCTTGATCACCGCTACGCTATCCTGTACGAGCGGCGGCGCTACGATCTGTATGTTAAGAGCACGCTGCCTACGACCACGGCACGCCTGGTGGATTCGCCGGTCGTGCCGGACAACATGACGCTGGGTGGGTTGAAGTATACCTTTGTAGGCCGGTTGGACGACACTGAGCCGATGAGCCTGCGCGAATTTGCGCTCAAGCACGACCCGCAAGAACTGGGCGACATGATCCGCGCCTTGTTCGAGAGTTTTGGGGCGGGCTGGTGGCTCCAACGCAAACCGTACCGATTTGGTGTCTGGCGCGAATACGAGCATGTGCTGCCGCCTGCGCTGGTCCTGGAAGCGCTGCACACCAAAAGCCTGAGCACCTCCAGCCGTATCCTGCGCCCGTTGGAAGGGTGGAGCCGGAGTAACCAGGTGATGCCCGGCGAAGTCGTTGCGGCAAGTGGCTTTACGGTTCAAAAGACCAACACTGCCGATGATGTGCTGCACCTGGCGGCGGGTGCACAGGCTGAAGCGATCAACCGGTCGGGCAAGATCGAAATCCGCGGGATGCGCGTGGGCGAACAGGGTTTCTACCGGGGCGAACAGATCGACCAGGTCGTGGGACGGGTGATCATGACCCGCGACGACCTGCTGCTGCGGCAGGTGCAGGCACTCGAACCGGACTTCGATGTTTTAGCCAGCGAAATCCCGTCGGGACACGAGACCATCGGCGACTTACCCAACCCGCTGAACGAGATCACCCGCCTGCTGGACTGGCAGGTCAACGGTACGCTCTCAACCATTCATGGCGATCTTCATCTGGGTAACATTTTGGTAGGACCGCGAGGTGATGCATGGCTGATCGATTTCGCCTGGACGCGCGAAGGTCACACGCTCTTCGACTGGGCGATGTTGGAAGCCAGCCTGCTGGTCGAAGTCGTCGCCCACCTGGCACCGTCGGGCTGGGAAGGTGCGTGGGGCACCCTGGCACGCATTAACGCCATCAACCAGGGGGACATTGATGTGCTACGCGAGCGACACCATGTTGCGCGGGCGCTATCCACACTTATGGTCATCCGCGATGCGGTGGAAACCTGTCTGTTTGTGCCAGGGCGTTGGGGCGAATACTTTGTGGCATTGGCTTTGATCGCACTGCGGCTGGTCGGTTGGAAGTCGGAAAGCATTGATGCGCGACGGCTGGCATTCCTGGTTTCCGCACTGTCGATTGCCGAGGCGCAGTCTCCCACCTACCTGAGCAGCGATGCACCCTGGACCGACACCACGACCGACCTGGACCAGACGGAAATCCGCCTGGATGATTGATCGATGATTGCAGCGGCGCTCTTGTGCTACGGGCATTCAAACGGCAGTGTGGTGGTGACTCCCTCGTCGCTGATCTCGACCAGCCAACAGGGGGTATCCGGGGTGTAATTGCCGTTGGGCAGGTGCAGTGTGATATCGATATCATCGAAGGCGGGTTCGGTGTCGCTGAAGTAGTAGTGGACACTGCCGCCTTTTTGCTTGAGCGTCAGCACGTAGTCGCGGTTGAAGTTATCGGACGCATGGCCCGGCAGCGTAGCGCGGCGGTGAACCTCAACCAGGGTCAGTGTGCCAGGCCCGGTCATGTTGGCACGTCCCCCGTTCTCAAAAAACGTCAGGGCGGCGGTGCTGCCAGGGTGGACTACTAGGCGCTCGCCAGTGGCCAGATCGACCTCAGCGCTGGTGAGTGAGGCTTCGTATTGAGTGCGCTCGTCGTCGGGCGTGATGCGCTCGATCACGCCAGTAAAGTCTTGCACGGTCGCGCCTTCGTTCACTCGGAACGGAATCAGCAGTGCGGCCAGCACCGCCAAACCGATCACCACCACGAGTCCGATTAAGCTAATAATAATTGAGCGTCTGGTCTGGTCCATTGGACAACAGTTCCTTGTGCGCAGCGAATACAACCCCAACAACGACCAATGCTGTTCTCATTCTAGCTCAAAATCGGTCGAAAAAGAAAAGCGGAGCCGCAGCACGTGGGTGCAGCTCCGCCAGAAGCACGGTTAGAAAGGTTTCGAAGCACTAGCGCCGCGCCCAGTTGGGAAGGTCGGAGCGGTAGGCGTCGCTGTGGAAGACATAGACCCAGGCATCCTGGTAGGCTTCGTCCGAGGTCCAATCGTAAATCCACCAGGAGTCCATGATCGACAGGTTGACACAGCCGTGACTCTGGCGATAACCAAAACGGTCGTGCCAGTAGGTGCCATGCAGACCAATGTCGCCGTCAAAATACATGACATAGGGCACTTCTTCGATGTAGTAGAAGTCCGGCTGGCTGGCGGCTCCACTCATGCGGGTGGCGTCATAGCGGTCATAAATCTGGAACAGCCCTTCGCGCGTGCCCCACTGTGGAAGCCCGGAGGAAATCAGCGAAGCAAAGACCATCGTACCGCCCTCGTAGGCAACAATGGTTTGTTCGAACAGATCAACCGCCACCCAGCGATCATCCTCGCCGATGTCAGCAGGTCGCGGAGTGGGCTGGACTTTGGCCACACGCAGTTGCTGCACCCATTGACCGGGGCCGACCAGATACCATTCGAAGCCATCCACCACTTCCACGCCGTAAATGTTCATCAGCGTGTAGCGCTCGATGAGGGGATACTCTTCGTTCTGCGGGCCGCCAGGGTAACTGCTGGGGTGTGCTTCGGCCAGCATCCACGCGAACGGGCGTTCCAGCGGCGCGTTGATTTCCACGCCCGAAAACTCGGACACATCCGCCCAAGTGATCGTGTCCTGCGGCACCCACATGCCGTAGTTGATCTGGGTGAACCCGTCCTGGCTGTTGATGATCGTCACGTAGTTGTAGCCCGAATCTAGCCCGCCAATGGGATTACCGTTGGGAGCATCGTAGATCGTCACGGCCCCGATCATCCGGCGGTAGGCGCGCGTCCAGACCACGTCTTCCTGGTAGGGGACCTGAGTGACGGGCGGCATAGGATCGCGCCGCATCTCGGCTTCCGCAGCGCGCAGCTCAATCGCACTCATACCATCGTCGGGTAGGCAGTCGTCGGGCAACACCGGTATCTCGTCTTCAGGCGTGGCCGCGAGAATTTCTGCGATTAGCGCGGCGCAGTCTTCGTCCCGGTCATCCCCCGGAAACGCCTGGGCGGCAGTTTGTGGAAAAACGATCTGTGGAAACAGGAAAACAAATGCGACAACAATCACAAGTATGATGGGGGGCAAGCGCATATTTTCCAATACCTCGCATTGTATTGTGTGGTGGACAAAGAATAGCAACGAACCCCGGACCCAGCAACAATCGTATAAAGATTATAGGGAAATTGCGTGGCTTCCGTATGGATTGTGTATACAATAGCAATGGCGTTTGTTGAGATCGATAGTGCGCAATAAGTTGGATAGGTTAGGACAAGACTAGATGAACAGCATGAATGGACGGCGCGCGGTGCTACGCGCGACAAATCTCACCAAAGACCTGCCGCTGGGGAAGATTGTCGTGCACGCGGTGCGCGGCGTAGATCTGACGATTTATGCCAACGAGATGATTGGCATTGTAGGGCCGTCAGGCAGTGGAAAAAGCACCCTGCTAGGGCTGATCGGCGGGCTGGATGCGCCCACCACCGGGCGCATCGAGATCGACGGGGTAGACATCACCAACATGAGCGAAGGCCGGTTGACCGAAGTGCGCAATGAGAAAATCGGGTTTGTATTCCAGTTCTTCAACCTGGTGCCGACCCTGACGGCGTTGGAAAATGTGGCGCTGCCGGTACAATTTGCGCGCAAGCCGAAGTTCAAACCGGAACAGCGTGCGCGGGAACTCCTGGACTTGCTGGGCCTGACGGACCGGTTGAACCATCGCCCGATGGAACTCTCTGGCGGCCAGCAGCAGCGTGTGGCTATTGCGCGCGCCCTGGCCAACAATCCCCCGCTGTTGATGGCCGACGAGCCAACCGGTAACCTGGATAGCGAAGCCTCAGACGTCGTGCTGCAGGCGCTGCGCGATGTGTGTCACCAAACGGGCACAACGGTGGTGCTGGTGACGCACGATCCCCAACTGGCCAATCGCATGGATCGGGTACTGGAACTGGTCGACGGCCAGATTATCAGCAACAAACCAGGTGCAGAGCCTGTTGTTCAGCACGAACGGATAGGCATCTGACATGCGCTTGATACGGTTTTTCTTCGTGCATTCCCTGCGCGATATGGGACGGAACCGGATGCGCACGGCGTTTGCGCTGGTGTGTGTGGCAACTGGTGTGGCGACAATCGTGGCGCTGCGTTCTCTGGCGTTTATGGTAGGCGACGAGCTGACCACCAACCTGGCCGAACAAAACCGGGGCGATATTCGGATTCGGGCCAGTCGCCAGGTGCCTGACCTGGTCGAAATGACCGACATGCGGAACACTGTATTCACTGCGGACGCCGTCGCGGTTATCGAGCAGTGGGCGGCTGAAGAAAGTGTCGATATCACGCTGGCCCGGCTGCGCGAAGTGGGGCAGCCCAGGCCAGTAACGGGTGGCAATGCGACCTCGCGCCCGGTGATGGAACTGTATGTCGAACCGGAAGAATACCCCTACTACGGCGAGATCGTCCTGCAAGAACCCGCTGGCCAGACGCTGGCGGACGTGTTTGGCGACACAACCGAAATCGAAGCGCTGGCGAGCGCCGCTCTGCCCCAATTGGGGACGTTTGGCGCAACGGCGGCAGCGATACCGGGCAGCATGGCCGCACCGTCCCCGCTTCCCGATAGCAGTTTTACCACGTTTATCATGACTCATCCACGCCCGGTCGTCATTGCAGAACGCCTCAAACGCGAAAAGTCCAGCCTGGGACTGGAGATGGGGGACATCGTCCAGTTCGGGGAATCGAACACCTTCTACGAAGTGCGCGGTGTGGTGGCTGATGACGCCGAATCCTTGTTCATTGTGCCCGAAACGGTGTTCCTGGGGTATGCGTATCTGCCGCTGACTGACCTGCCATTGTTGGGCGAACCGGTTTTGCCAGATCATGTCTTCGTGCGGCTGCCATATGGCGCGAATGATCGGTCCTACGAAAACAGCCTGATCAAGCACCTGTATGCCGCGTTTGGCGACGAAACAAACCTTGAAGAACAACTGCCGCGCTATACCGTCAGCCAGATGAAAGAAGATGGCGAGGATGTTGCCGATCTTATCGACGATATGATCCTGGTGATGGGCCTGTCCTCGCTGCTCATCGGTGGGATCGGGATCATCAATACGATGCTGGTGGTGGTCAGCCGCCGGACGCTAGAAATCGCGGTACTCAAGACACTAGGCCTGAAGGGCTATCGAGTGACGCTGCTATTCCTGGTTGAGTCGTTGTTGATGGGCCTGATCGGGAGCGCACTGGGGAGCCTGTTGGGCGTGCTGCTAAGCTATTTTATTCTGGGCATCGGCGAAGAAGCTTTCCGGCTGACGCTCGAATGGCGTGTCTACCCAGAAGTCATCTTCAGCGGCATCTTCCTCGGCGTGGTGGTGACGGTGTTGTTTGGCTTCTTGCCCACCTTGGTTGCCGGTCAGGTCCGCCCGGCTATCGTGCTGCGCCCCAACGAAGCACAAATGCCGGCGGCGGGCCTGTTGCAAACGCTGGCCACCCTGGTCGTGATGATTGTTGTGTTGGGGGCGCTGGTCAATACCGTGATCGAAGGCGCGTTTTCGTTTGGCGTGGATATTGGGCCGCTGTTGATGTTGATGGGCGCAGGCGGATTGGTTGGTCTGTTCGCGGGCATCATCATTGCCAACACCCAACTGGGCAAGCCAATCCCCGATTACTACCGCTTTGGGCTTTCTCGGCGCTTCGAACAACTGGAAAACTGGATCACCGGCGGTGCAGGGAGCGTCGTCGGCTGGTTACCGCTGCGCCAGTGGGAACCGCATTCACGACGCGAAAAGGGTCGGGCAGCACTTACGGGAACTCTTCGCGGTGTGCGGCAGGTGATGCTGATGTATGGCGCGCTGGCGATCGGTGCCGTACTGGCGTCGCTTACCTTGCTTATCACCAGCGAAATCTGGAAGCCGTTTGGGCTGGGCGACAGCAAACCGGCCAACGATATTTTTGCAGCGCTGGCTGGTGGTGACCTCGTATGGGTGTTGGCCTGGAGCCTGATCACGCTATCAATTGGCCTGTTGATCCGGTGGATGGCGCGCGGGCTGCTGGTAATCGGCATCATTGCGCTGGGTTCGCTGGGGGCAACGCTAGGTGGGGTAGTAGGATGGCTGACCGGCTATCTGCTGCAAAGCACCAGTCTGTGGGGCGAGCTGGAGGACTTTTCGACAGGGTTGGTCCTGATCGAAGGGGCGCTGGTGGTGTTGGGCGCAATCTATGTCGGGTACTGGCTGCTGGTGTGGCTGGTCAGCAAGATGCCTGCCGGACTGTTGATGGGCATTGTAAGTATCACGCTGGCAGTGACCGCCGCAGCAGCGGGATTGGCTATTTCGGGGGCGGGTGCGGGGACAATCTCTCTGGTTGCAGCGCTCGGACTGGGCATGGCAGCCGCTGCCTTGTTGGTTGCGCAGCGCCGGAAGAGACAACAGATTTCTCAACAGCTTAGCTCCCCCGCTGAAAAATCTCTCAGCCGGGTATCACAGGTGGCGGTTCAGGGTTCGCCGGTCGTCATGCTCAGTGCCGTGCTAGTAGTAGGCGGCGTACTGGTGGCTAACGGCCTGATGTTGGGACTGCTGGCCATCGTACTGGTTGTAGGCGGGCTGTGGTGGCATTTGCGGCGGCGGTACCGCATTGATGGCCGGTTGATTCTGCGCGAAATGTCCGGACGGCGGGGGCGCGTTGCCTCGACCTTGCTGGGCTTAAGTGTCGGGCTGGCCGGTTTGAGCCTGGTGTCATTGACCACCGATGCCGTAAGTCATCTGATTGAAGTACAGTTAGGCGATAACACCGAAGGGAATCTGTTGGTAACCGGCCTCGGTGGCGAAAAACAGGATGTTATCCGTTCGATGCTGGAAGATGGGCAGACACGAGGCGCAGTCGAACACTTTGCTCAATTTACCAACTACCAGACTACTCTGCTGACCATTAACGGGGAAGAAGTACAACCCTGGTCTCGTGAAAGCGAGTTTGATCCGGATGAAGAGCAGGAAGAGAACGAAGACAAGGGGTTGGGCTTAAGCGTTTCGGTGCGCGACCCGGACGAATTGCCCGAATACCGTATGCAAAGTGGCCGCCAACTGACAACGACAGACGTCGGGCTGCGTGTCATGATGCTGCGCGAGTCGGCGATCACAGACCGCTACGACATCTCCGTTGGTGACTCGCTGTTTTTTGAGTTCGAAAACGGGCTGGACGACGAAGATAATGAAGGCGTACACTTCCAGGTTGTGGGGATCATCTCACGCAATTCGGAGCAAACCGGATTGGAAGAGCTAGGTACCGTACTCATCATCCCGCCTGGTATCACCGTATTGCAGGACATCCAGCCAGAAGCAACGGTGGCCGTCGTTACTGTCAACGACCGCAGCGACCGCTACATGGACGAGATGCTGGTCGAGGCTTCGAAAAACGGTCTGATCGCGCTCGAAACCGACCAGATCACCGAATGGATTGAGAATCTCCTGAGTCAACTGCGCGCAATCCCGACCCTGGTTGCATGGTTGACGCTGTTTGCAGGAACGGCCATCATCGCGAATATGGTAGCGCTGGCCACACAGGAGCGGCGACGGCAGATCGGCGTGATGAAGGCGGTTGGCCTCAAGGGGCGGCGCGTGCTGGTCATGCTTATGATCGAGAATGGGCTGGTGGGCCTGATTGCAGGTATGATCGGAAACGCCATCGGCTTGATAACCACCGTGGTACTGGTACTGACCGTTGACAGTCCGGACGAGGTACAAAACACGATTCAATTAGAGACGGTTGGTCTGTTGGTGTTGATGTCAATTGGCGTAGCGGTATTGGCGGCGCTGGTCTCAGCCTGGACTGCCGCAGCGGAGAAACCCATGTCCGTGCTGCGCTACGAGTAGTAGCACCTGCACATCCCACACCACATGGAATATTCAGGGCATTTCCTGCTAGCACTGGGAAATGCCCTGTTGTATTTCTCATTCGGCTGCTGGCTGCGGATACCATGTAACCTGGATGTCATTGGCTGGGCTGTAGACGAGCGGTGTCTGGTAGTTACCTTCAGCATCCATCAGGTAGATGTCGTAATTGCTGCCGCGCCACGTCACATAGGCCAGCCACTGGCCATCAGGGGACCAGACCGGTCGCCAGTCTTCGGTATTGTTGTCTGTCAGGCGGAGCAGGTTGGTACTATCAACATCAATAACGTAAATCTCATAGTTGCCGTCCCGCGCAGACATGAACGCGATTTGGGTCCCATCCGGTGACCATGCAGGCCACCAGTCCTCGGCAACATCATCCGTCAGCCGCTGCATGTCCGTCCCGTCGACATCCATGATATAGATTTCGTCATTGCCGTC
>JAADYV010000331.1 GCA_010092855.1 Chloroflexota bacterium
GATAGTGACGGATCAGCCGGGACGGGCGTGCTCGCCGTCACCGCAGGTCCTTTCACGGCAGGCTCCGCTGGTGGAACCTGGGGTGCAGTCTCCGGCTGGGCTGCGGGCGCAGACTCATCTGCGGTGGCAGATCCCGTTTCGGGGGCAGCGGACGGCGCGGCAGGAACGGACGACGGTGCGGCTTCTGCAGATTGTTCGGCGGCCACCGGTGGCGCGGCAGGCGCTGGGTCCTGCGTGGTGGCCGATGGTGTAGTCGGACGTGTGGTGGCGACCTCGGCGGGCGCTGGCGACTGGGCACCGGTCGGTGCAGCGGCGGCTGGCTCTGTGCTGGGCGCAGCGGGTGCGGCTTCGGGCGCAGCCGTAGGTGCCGGAGAAGTGGCCGCCGGTGCGGCTGCCCGTGTCGCCACTTCCGCTTCGTAATGGTCCAACAGCGTCAGCAAGTCGGGCACAACCAGCGGCTTGGGCAAATACTGGTCACATCCCGCGTCCAAGATGCGTTCGCGGTCGCCCATCATCGCATACGCGGTCACGGCCACCACCGGGCGCTTATCCCCCCGCCCGCGCAGCACCTTGATCACTTCCATGCCAGAGATCGCGCCAGCCAGCTCGATATCCAGCAAGACCAAGTCAATGCTGGTATCGGTCGCCAGTAATTCTAGAGCATGTTCGCCCTCTTCACGAAAGATAACGTCGTGCTGGCGAGCACGCATCACGCGCTCAACCAGCGCCTGGTTGGTTTCGTTGTCTTCTACGTATAGAACGCGCATAAAAATGGTCTCTTTGTCATGTATTCATCAGACGGTTGAAGCTGTATGGGCCCTATTTGGACACATCCGCTGGAACAGTCTTTTGTTGCTCCGCCGGAGTTGTCTGCTCCGCTGGAGCCGGGCTGGCTGCCGGTGCTACCGCTTGCTGACCGGCAGGAGTCGACCTGGTCACTTTGGGCAGTTCGGCAGCCTGTGGCGCAGTTGGTTGGGTGGCAGCCTGGGCCGCATCCGCCGGCACTTCCTTCACGGACGCAGCACCGTCCGGTAACGCTTCCCCTTCTGCAGTATCCGCTTCGGCTTCTTCATCCACCACTTGCTGTGGCAGCGAAATGTAGAAGGTGCTGCCCTTGCCCAACACGCTCTCGAACCACAGCCGGCCTTTCATCAGGCGCACCAACTGCTGCGAAATCGCCAGACCCAAACCAGCTCCCTGACGTCCCTTTTTGCGCCCCGCGGTCCCCTGCCGGAACTCCTCAAAGATCGTGAGCTTGTCGGCCTCGGAGATACCGATCCCGGTGTCCTCCACAGCAAAGATGACTTCACCGTTTTCGACCCAGATGCGCAGCTTAATATACCCAGAATCCGTGAATTTGGCTGCATTCGAATACATGTTGAGCAGCACCTGCCGCACACGCAGCGGATCGCCCATCACAACCGGCAGCGGGTCAGGAATATCCTTTTGCAGCGACACCCGCTCGCCTTTGTCACCCACCAAACCGACCGCCGTCGATAGCACGCCCTTCACAATCGGGGCCAGATCAACGGGCTGGACTTCCAGGTCGAGCTTACCGGCGTCCACCTTGGAGAGGTCGAGGATGTCGTTGATGATGGCCAGCAAGTGTTTACCACTGCCCAAAATCTGGTTCATGTCCTGGCGATACTGGGGCGGCAGCTCGACATTATCGTACATGGCCGGGAAGTCGAGGATGGTCTGGCTGAAGCCGATGATGGCGTTGAGCGGGGTGCGCAGCTCGTGGCTCATGTTAGCCAGGAATTGACCGCGGAACTGCTTGGCTTCTTCCGCCGCTGAGCGCGCGGCTTCGAGTTCTTCGTTAGCTTGCTGAATCTGCTGGGTCAGCGCTTGCTGGCGCAACAGACTGCGTTGCAACGCTTCGCGGCTCTCGAACAGGGCGTAGGTGGTCTGGCGTTCCTTGCGATAGTTTTCCAGCGCCCACTCGGCAATCGCGTACAACTCACCACTGACCTGGGCCGACATGCCGGTCGAGACCAGCGTCAGCGACAGCGCGAACAGCGTGGAGCCAGGGAGCGTGAGCGCGCCTTCTGCGACAGCGGGCATCACCAACGCCAGCCCCCACACAATGAACATCATAAACACGGTATGGCGCGCGGGGACCATCAACCCGATGATAAACAACAGCAGCGGGAAGACAAAGGGCGTGTAGTCTTGGGCAAAATCATCACCGTAGGACATCGCCAACGCCACCGACACGATCACGGCTATGGCGTAGGACCAGACGGCCCATTCCAGATGTTCGGTAATCAAAAACTGGCGCGTCAACAGGCAGCCGAGAGTGATGAGCACCGCCGGCGCGATTAGCTCAAAACTCATCAAAAGGCCACCACCGCTGATGACCACCGCCGACCACAACACAATGAAGGCCCCAACAAAGGTCACCTTCCACAGAATATCCATGCGTTCGATACGCACTTCTTCCGCGAATGACATCTCGGATGGGAGTTCGACATTCGCCTGCCGGTTGGCCTGGTCGAGCGCGGACAGGGGCATATGGTCATCTTCGAGCGGAGCTTGTTTGGGGAGTATCGTCGCCATAAGCAGATAACCTCTAGTTTAGATTAATTGGGATGATTCAACGGTTGTTATGAGAAAAAGAGCCAATCGAAAAAAACGCTTTCTTATCCTTGAGTATACACCAACTTTTAGATAATTTTTACTTTGCAAACTGTCTTCAAAGGAAAATTCATCCAAGTTTCACAACTTTTTGATCAAACTAACCCATCGCTGTAAAAAACAGTTCACCATCCTGCCAGATGTTGCCGCCGCGTTAACCGGCGCACGAACTGGTACCTCCTGCCCGGACAAAACCCGCATTGCACAACACGGCACGACCGAGACAAATCTACTATAATCAAACGCATGAACCGGCCAGCACGCAGACTGGTCCACCTCCATATGAGTTGGCCAGCGCAAAGGGGGCACCATGAGCGAGCAACCGACGACCTTTATCAGCTATTCGCGCCGCAACGTGACCTTTGTCCGGCGGCTGTATAACGACCTGACGGCTGCTGGCGTGCGGCCCTGGCTGGACCTGTACGACATCCCCCCTGGTGCGATCTGGGACGACGCGATCCAGCAGGGGCTGGACCGGTGTACGCATATTATCATTGTGCTGTCGGCAGCCTCGATCCAGTCGCGCACGGTGCACGCCGAATGGAACTACGCCGACTCGATGGGAAAACAACTGCTGCCCGTGATCTTCGAAGAACTGGAGCCGCGCGAGATTCCGTTCCGGCTGCACACGCCCAACTGGGTCGTCTTCGCCGGGCGCGACTACCAGCAGAGCCTGCAAGCGCTGCTGCGCGTGCTGCCCATCACCGCCGAGCCGAATCCCAGCGCCGCCCCCGAACCCACCGCGCCGGTCCCTGCCCCACCCGCCGGAAAGTCGGACCCGGTGGCCGCGGCTGCCGCCTGGAAACATGGGAACGCCGAGTTTCACGATGGCAACCTGGGCGGGGCTATGCGCGCTTACACCGAGTCGATCCGGCTGGCCCCCGACCGCGCCGAAGCCTATGTCCACCGGGGTATGGTACAGTACAGCCAGGGACAGCACGAGGATGCGCTCAAGGACTTCAACCTGGCCGAGCAGCGCGACGACAGCATTCCGCTGTTGTACAACAACCGGGGCGTGACGCATTTAGCGCTCAAACAACTGGCGCAGGCGCTGGCCGACTTTGAACAGGCGATAGCGCTCAACACCGGCTACGCCAATGCATATTACAACCGCGCCGGGGCCTTCATGGCGATGGGGCGTTACCGGCTGGCCACGCACAGCTATTCCCAGGCGCTGCAGATCAACGACCGGCTGCCGCTGTTCTACAACAGCCGAGGGCTGAGCTACGCTGCCCGGCAGGCATATGATGCGGCGCTGGCCGACTTTAACCGCGCGCTGGAACTCAAGGACGACTATGCCGAGGCGTATGGCAACCGCGCCAACATCTACGCCAGCACCGGGCACATCGACGCGGCGCTGGCCGACTATGACCGCGTGATCGCGCTCGACCCGGAGCACGCGCTGGCTTATGCCGGGCGCAGCGAAATTCACTTCTGCCAGGGGGACTATCCCCGTGCCGCGCTGGATGCGTCGACGGTGGTCGGCTTGCGTCCGGGCTTTCATGGTGGGTATGCGCTGCGCGCGATGGCCAACTTCCGCCGGGGGCAGCAGCTCGAGGCGCTGCGGGATTATGCCCGCGCCGTCGAACTCGACCCGGTGTGGCGCTCGCCGGATGCCGTCGCCCCGTACCTGACCGTGTGCCCGGCGAACGAAATCCAGACCATCCGCGATATCCTGGCCGCGCGGCGGTGAGATGCGGAAAACGGCCTTTATTCTTCTGTGGAAAACACGCAAGGAGATTTGCGATAATGGCCCTTCGAGCGAGTCAGTCTATTTTGCGTTATTTCTTTACCCCTCCCCCCAACCCC
>JAADYV010000332.1 GCA_010092855.1 Chloroflexota bacterium
GCGTTGTGGGGGCTGCGCGTGATCAGCACGTGGGTGACGGCGCTGCTGTTTGTGCGACTGCTGTTGGATTTGCGGCATAGCTCGTGGGTAGGGCAAGCCCTACCCCTACAAAACACACGCCAACGTCCCATCGAACCCGAACACGATCTCCTGCACCTGGGACGCGGGCTGCTGATCGGGGGGGTGGTGGCGCTGGCGCTGTTGCTCGGTTTGCCGCACTGGGAAAGCCTGAACACGCCCGAACGCTACGCCCTCCCGCTGCAACTGGTGTGCCTGCTAGCCGGGTTTCGTTGGTTGCAGCAGCCGGACGCGCGCGGTTGGGCATTTGTGGCAGGACTGGCGACGGGCGGCGCACTGCTGGCCAAACAAACGACGAGCGGCGTGCTGCTGGCGTTGGGACTGGTCGTGTTGCTGTGGGCGCGCGAGCGGCTGCGCGACCCGCGCGGACTGCTGGCGCTGGGCGGTGGCGTGTTGGCCGGGCCGGGACTGCTGGCGTTGTACTTCGCGGTGCGCGGTGCGCTGGACGAGGCCATCGACGCGACGTGGGGTTACAACCGCTACTACATGCGCGACCTGGTGCCCGGCGATATCGTGCGCTCAGCGCTGGACTCGGACGCGGTGCAAGCCATCTACCTGCCGCTGGCGCTGTTTGCGGTGCTCGGCGCAGCGCAGGCCTTCCGACCAGTGGCGGATAACGACCTGGACGCGCGCTGGCGGAGCCTGCTGCAACGCTGGCTGGCGCTGACGGTTGTGATCGATCTGGTGCTGACCAATGCTTCTGGGCGCGGCTATGGCCATTACTTCCTGACACCGCTGCCTGCGTTTCTGGCTCTGAGCACGGTCGGACTGGGGTGGTGGCTGGCCCGCTGGCAGGCGAGTCCAGTCGCCTGGGGGCGTGCGGTCCGGGCGGGGAGTTGGGCGTTTGTGGTGCTGGCGGTTGGGGGACCGTTTGTGGGCGAACTGGTGCTGACGGTCTCGGTTACGGACGGGCACCTCTTTGGCGCGCCGCACGAGTTTCCACCCAATGACGCTGTGCGCTGGTCCTCCGATCCAGACGACACGGTGCTCAGTTGGGGCCACGCTGGAGAAGTCAACTTCGGCACCGGGCGACGCAGCCCGTCGCGCTACCATTACAGCCACCCGCTGGTGATGACGGGCTATGCCGATGCAGACCGGCTCACGGAATTCGTGGCGGAGTTGGAGAAGAACACCCCGCGCCTGATCGTGGATACGTCCTGGTACGACGTGGGCAAGGTCCCGCCGCTGGACCCGGCGCGTTATCCCCGCTGGCTGGAGTTGGGCGGTGATCCCGACCTGCCGGACCTGGAGCCGGTGCGCGCGTTCTGGGCCAATCACTGTACCACTGTCGTCGCGGCGATGGAGGACATTCTCGTCTACCGCTGCGCATATGACTGAGTGTTTTTCCGACTCAATCCCACTGCTCTTCCGGGGTATCCGTGTGCAGCTCCGGCGGCGGCGTGGACTGGCTGGGTACCGTTGCGGCGGTTGGGTCGATAGGCGGCTCATCGATCAGCGGCGCGGCAGGCATCTCTGGCAGGGACTTCTGGTTGCGTGTCCCGTCGAGCGGCAGCGCCAGCGAAAAAGTGCTGCCCTGACCTTCCTGGCTGGCCACGCTCAGGAACCCCCCGTGCGCTTCGGCCACCGCCCGCGCCACGAACAGTCCTTGCCCCAGCCCGCGCGGGTCGATCAGTTTGCCGGACGCAGTACGCGCTTCGCCCCGGTAAAACCGCTCGAACACATGCGGCAAATCGCGCTCGGTGATGCCTGCGCCAGTGTCGTGCACTTCGATCTGGATGTATCCCCGGCGCACATGCCCGGCCTGGATGGTGATCTCGCCGCCGGGTTCGGTGTATTTGATACTGTTATCGAGCAGATGCCCCAACGCCCACTGCAAACGCCGGTCGTCGCCGATGATGTTGAGCCGGGCACGGCTGCCGATCATCACCCCCACCGACAGGTTCGCCTTGCGCACCCGCACCTCGAAGCCCTGCAGCACGGTCCAGATCAGGTTCTCTAGCTGGATGTCCTGCTCGCGCACGGCGAAACTGCCCGCGCCGATTTCCGAAATATCCAGCAGTTCGATGATCATGCGATCCAGCAGCGCAACGTTACGGCTGATGGCCTCCAGGAATTTGCGGTTGGGCGGGCGATCTTCCGGGGCGGCGAGCAGCACCTCGCTCATGCCCTTGATCGCGGCCAGCGGGGTGCGCAGTTCGTGACTCATCTGCGTGATGAATTCGTCCTTAAGTCGGTCGGCCAGCGCGTCGCGCGTCACATCGCGCAGCATGAGCACCGTGCCCAGCCGCGTACCGCTTTCGTCCGCGACAATCGCCAGTTGTGCGCCGATCACGCGGTTGTTGACGTCCACGCGCTGTGCCTCGCCTAACGTGATCTCACCGTCCAGTGCCGTCTGGTTGCGGGCCGCCGCGAACATCTGGCCCAGCTCGCTGTCCCAGAACATGCGCACCGAGCCCAGCAGGTCGCGCGCCGCCTGGTTCATCAGCACGATGCGGCCTTCGGTGTCCTGCATAATCACGCCTTCGCTGATGCGGGCCAGGACGCCCGTCAGCCGCGCGATATCGGTCGCCTGTTCCCTGGCCTGCGCCTGCAACTGCGCCGCCTGCAGCCGCGTCTGGTGCAGCACGGCTTCGCGCTCGCGGTTCTTGCGCCGCAGCCCGCCATACAGCCGCCCGAACAGCCGGCCCGTGTTCGATCCCAGTTCGTCGACCGAGTGCAGCATACTGGCAACGGGACCGGTGCGGTCTTCGGAAGCGGGATTGTGTGGTGTAGACATAGCCCAACCCTGTGTTTCGATTATGTGGACGGTTATATAGCCACGCCGACCGGCCAGCCCAGCTAGCCAGACTTCGAATTTGTGCTTTTTTCCGCCGCGACTTCGTCCAGCTTTTTCTTCAGTTCGAAGAAGTCCGGCAGCGGCTTGTGAATGATAAAATCAACACCATCGTCATCGAACATCGCTTTGCGCTCGCCTTCCGTCAGGCTAAAGGCCGTCATGAGCAGAATCGGCGTGTGCTCAAACTGGGAGAGCGACCGCATCCGGCGCGCGATCTCGTTCCCGCGCGGGCCCGGCATACGTATGTCCATCAACGCCAGTTCGGGCAGCTCGCCAGAAAAAGTCCCGGCTTCAACCTTGTCCAGCCATTCGAAGGCTTCATTGCCGTTGCGAAATTCAATTGCTGTGTGTCCCCACGCCCCAAACATGACCTTGACAATATTGCGAATATCGTCCTCATCTTCAACCACCAGCCAGGTTGCCACTCATAACCTCCCGCGCGATGTCCATGTGTTAAGCGATACTTGTTATCCTTATTTTAGCGTATCGTATTTGGCGGGTAAATGGTACATGTTAAAATGGACAGAAGCCGGGCAGTGTTGACACGTTCGTCTGATGCAGAGCGCGTCTGATGCAGAGCGAACGCTTGAATACACCTGAGTACATTTGGTCAACACGGCCTAAACTTGCAGTTTCATTCAGCGCCGCCTATAGTGTACATTGTACATAATATGTTGGAATTTACAGTGAGGGGAGTTTGACCGTTGTCTACCTGGATGGTTGTCGAAGACGAACCTGATATTTACGATGTGTTGCTGGCCATGTTTGAAATCTGGGGCATCGAGGGTGTGGCCTTTGTTGATGGGGCCGAAGCCGTGGCCTGGATTGAAGATGTCGACCAGGGGCGCGTGCGCGGCGACCTGCCCGAACTGGCCATCCTGGATATTCGTCTGCCCGAAATCAGCGGTCCCGAAGTCGGCAGCCGGCTGCGCCAGAGTCCAATTCTGGGCGATATCGCCATTGTACTGATCACGGCCTACCGACTCTCGCCGGAGGAAGAAGAAGCCGTTGTTGCCCAGGCGCAGGCCGATCTGCTGATGTACAAACCGCTGCCCGCGATGGCCGAGCTGCGCACCACCATGGATAATGTGATCGCCAAACACAAAAAGGAGCAGGCCCCCAAACCGGGACCCAAACCGGCGGCAGCAGCCAACCAACCGCCTGTGCCACAACAGCCCGCACCCAAACAGGTGACGTCCAAACCCAATCCCCCGGTGGCCAAAAAGCCGAAATCCAAACCGGCAGCCGATAAGCCGAATGTCAAACAATCGTCTTCGGACTCAAACCAGGCGGGATAATATAATCATGGAAAACATTAAACCTGCCGGGAACATTGCCCGGCGCGGGCGTTATTATCTGTTTGTTGGCAGCATCGCCGTATTGGGCGGCGCGATTGCGATGGCACTGGGCATCCTATCGCTGGTGCTGCCCCTGTCTACCCAGATCATTATCCAGGCATTTTTTGCATTGATGGTGCTGGGCGGATTCATCTTCGCGGCGGTGGGTATCGCCGCCATCGTGCGCGCCCTGACGCTGCAAAAGGACAACCCGCTGGCCTATGCCGTGGGCGAAGCGCTGACCCAGTTTTTGGACAACCGCTACACCTACATGCGCAATGTCAGCAAGCGGCGCGTAGGCTATATCGACGCGGTGCTGGTCGGGCCGCCGGGCGCGCTGGTCTTTCGCATTGTGGATTATGAAGGGGTGTGGATGAACGAGCGCGCCGAGTGGATCAACCAGCGCCGGGGCAAACTGCGCAACGCCAAGACTAATCCTACCCGTGAATGCGCCGAGGATGTGTATGCTCTGCGCAAGTTCCTGTCCCGCCGCGATCTGGAGCAGGTGCCGGTGCATGGCATCGTGGTCTTCACCGCGCGCAAGATCGAGTTGTCGGCGGATGGGCCGGTGGTGCCGGTATGCGAAATTTCCACGCTGTACCAGATCATGCGCCGTGACTATCTGGTCGATGAACGCATTGCACCGCCAACAGTGCGCGCTGCCGTGGACGCGGTGTACGACGGCTAGATAGCGTTTGCTCTTTCGGCACAAGCATAGCCCTGCCTTGCACCATGCAGCGACGAAAGGCCAGTGCAGCATGGGAGAAGCGGTCCGCGCGGATCGGCGCGACAGCCCTCCACCTTTAACGGACCCACCCTCCTGGCGGCGGCGCGTGCGGTGGTGGTTGTTCTTTCTGGTCCTGGCCATCTTCACCAACGGCGGCATCTATTTGGCGGTGACAGCCACTCCCCTCTTTGATTTTGAATCGGTCATCACCGCTACGCCACCTCATACCGCGCTGCCCAGTCCCACGCCCGAAGAAACCTTCTCCGGCGACCCGCTGTTCGACACCACGTCCTACGCCATCGACCCGCGCGTCAACCGGGCCGTGATCCTCAACGGGCTGGAAGCGCCGGACACATTTCACGGTTACGAATTCACCGGCACGGCGGGCGAGGGTTGGACCTTCCAGGCGGTTTCTCGAACCGAAGGCTTCGACCCGGTGCTGCGCGTCTTCGGGCCGGACTGGCGCGAACTGGCGGCCAACGACAACCGCGCCGCTGGTGACCTTACCGCTGAAGTCACATTCGCGGCGCTGCCCGCCACCGGGCCTTACCGCGTGCAGGTCGAATCGGCGTCAGGCGCACCTCTCCCGGACGCATACTGGGAATACTGGCTTGTCGTGCAACTCAATTAGACGAATCCGCTTAATAATTGAGCACAACCACCTCATCCACAACACCGCGCCCGTTGGTATCCGAATTCACGGCGCGCTTGGCCTGCACGGTTTCAATGCGAAAGTCCCGGTACAGCTCCACCACCAGCGGCGTATGTGAATTGCTCAACATGCACCGGCAGCCCAGGTCGCTGAGTTGGGCGAAAACGCCTGCCAGGTCGTGCTGGTCATCGGCGCTGAAATCATCCGCCGTGTAGCTGGTAAAACTGGCGGTTTTGCTGAGCGGCACATAGGGCGGGTCGAAGTAGAAGAAATCCCCCGGTTGCGCCAGTTCCACCACCGCGCGGAAATCCCGCACCTCGACCTGGGCGTTTTGCAGGGCGCAGCTCGCAGCCTGTAACACCCCGGCGCGCAGCACGTGCGGGTTTTTGTAGCTGCCCATCGGCACGTTAAACTGCCCCTTGCTGTTCACCCGGTAGAGGCCGTTGTAACAGGTGCGATTCAGGTAGATGGTCCGCGCGGCGCGTTCCACATCCGACAAGGTCACGTCTTCCCGATCCAGACCCCGTACACGGTAATAGTATTCCTTGCTGTGCTGCTGCTGGTGTTCGGCCAGGATCGCCATCAATGCTTCGACCTGGTCCCGGACGACCCGGTAGGCGTTGACCAGCTCCGCGTTGTGATCAAACAGAAACGCTTGATCTGTAATACGTCCGGTGTTCCACAAATGAAAAAAGACCGCGCCCCCACCCACAAACGGCTCGACATAGCGGCTGATCGTGGTGGGGAACAGCGTGTCGAACTGCGCGAGGAGCTGGCTTTTCCCGCCCACCCATTTGAGGAATGGTTTGGCTCGTCGCGCCGGGGATGACTGGTCCTGGGTTGGGTTGGGTTGCTGGGGATCAAGTGCCATTGTGAATTGCCCGTGTGCTGTGCCGCGTTGGAACGAGCATAGCACGGGCGTTCGCGGATTGCCAGGGCGGGGCAAATTCGAGGGGCCACGAACCACCTTACAGGCAAGGAATGCTGTTTGGTTTACCCCTCCCCTCCGACCACCAGTCGCGCGACCTTTGGTCGGTTTCCCCTCCCCGTGAACGGAGAGGGGATTAAGCGTTTGTACACATTGAAATTACTCCCCCTCTCCGCGTGCGGGGAGGGGGACGGGGGGAGAGGTAAACCGGTACACCGTGCACTCCTTGCGGTCTGCGCCCGAAGCAATCGAGCCAAGCCCTTTGACAACTCGCTCGCAAACCCGCAAATCCCGGCGGACCTGCCCTAATCCGCAACACACACCTTACCCGCGCAGCAACTTGGGGATATCGCGCAGTTTGGGCGTGTTGCCGCTCAGCAGCGTATTCACGCGGAACAGCCGCCCGGAGAACCAGATCGTAAACGCAACCATACCGATCAGCAGCAGTATGCTCAGCGCCAGTTCGACAGCCGGCACAGCGGTCACCGAAGCGCGCATGATCATCGACAGCGGCGCAGTAATCGGCACGATGGACAGAATCTGGGCCAGCGTCCCATTTGGCTCCTCGGCGAAAAACGTCAGGAAGAAAAATGGGAATACCGCTGGCAGCGTCACCACCACCACGAACTGCTGGCTTTCGCGCATGGAGTTTGCCAGCGACGCGATCCCCGCCATCAGGCTGCCGAACATCAGGAAGCCCAGCACGAAATACACCGCCGCAATCGGCAGCAGCGCCATATCGATATCCAGGTCGCCCAGACCGGCGAAGATGTCGCCCGCCTGCGTGCCGAGGAAGACGAACGTGCCAAGCAACATGCCCACTTGCAGCAGCGACAACATCCCCATCGCCAGCACTTTGCCCGTCAGCAGGCCCACCGGCTGCACCGAGGACAGCACAATCTCGATGATGCGTGACTCTTTCTCCTGCACCACGCTCTGCATCAGGTAGCCGCCACCCCACAACAGGCTCAGCATCATGACCATCCCAAAGCCGTAGACCATCACGAAGTTCTGGCCTTCTTCATCATCATCCGTCGTGGTCGTACCGGCAGTTGACACCTGGTGCTCGGTGATGACGGCGGGATCGCGCAGCCGCAGATACAGCCGCCCGTAAGTCGAGGCGCTTTCCACGTCATACAGCATACTGGCGATCAGGTAACTTTCGAAGAGCTGGTCGGCGTCGATCAGTTCCAGGTCCAGGCCCTGCATGTACTGCACCACGCGGCCTGTCTCCAGGTAATCAGTTTCGACCAGGTACAGCGTATCGATCTCGCCATCGGCCAGCGCGTCCTCCGCAGCGTCCAGCGTGGGATAGGCGTGGATAGCTCCCTGCCAGCAATAGGGTGAACTCACGCGCTGGATCACGTCCGCTGTGATCACGTAGGTGCCCCCATCGGGATTCTGCGGCGGGATGCAGGTCTCCGGATCGGTTTCGTACCGTTCGCTCTCCGGCGGCGGGAAGAGGCCCTCTGCCGATCGATCCACATACCCGATGATCGTCCCGGCGTTTTCGATCTCGCTTGTCACGGGGTCACGCGGGGCGTCTTCCTCCCCGTCCTCGTCCATGTCGCTCAACACCTGGTAGCCGTAAAAACCCACCACCGCCAACAGCGGAATCATGAACGTCACAAACAGGTACGCCTGGCGGCGAAATTGCTGGCGCGCTTCATAGAGAAAAACCGTCAACCAGTGAGTCATCGCGCAAACAGTCCTCTCTTCTTTTTCTGGCGGGCCTGGGGAGTGGGTTCATCACTCGTGGCCGTTGTGAGCACGGTGCGACCTTCGCGCAGCGCCCGCAGGAATACGCGGGGCGTCAGGGATTTGCCGTACATCAACATGCCCAGCCGGAAGGCTTTGGACGCGACCCACATCACGACTACCACGCTGACCAGTTGGATGCCTACGCTGAGTACGATCTGCCACAGCGGGACCGCCGTCAGGCCCAGCCGCAAGATCAGGCCGATGCCTGCCGTCAGCGGGAAAAACGAGAAGAACAGCGGCACGGGGCCGTTGGGATTGGTGATAAAGGTGACCATCAGCACCATCGGCAGCACGTTGATGAAGATGAACATACCGGCCACCTGGCGGCTTTCCGCCTCAGCAGTCACCGACGCCCCAATGCCCAGCAGTATGGACGAGAACAGCAGGAAGCTCAACACAAATAGACCCAACACCAGCGCAATATCGGCGGCCTGGAAACTCGCCCCGCCGAAGAAATCCTGCGCGTCGGCGTTGAAACTGGCGATCAGCACACCGGCGACAGCCCAGAACGCGATCTGTGTCAGCGCCAGCGATCCCAACCCAAACAACTTGCCCCACAGCAGCTCCAGCGGGCGGATGCTGGTGGCCAGGATTTCCATCAGGCGGTTTTCCTTTTCCTCGACCACGCTGCTCATCAGGTACTGGGCGGTGGTGTTGGTGGCCATGAAGTAGATGACCACGAAGATGATCGGCAGCATAAACCGCCCGAATATGGCGGCTTCATTGAGTTCGTTGCCGGTCTCCAGGTCGCGTACCACCAGGTCGGTGGGGTCGCCCAGCCGTTCGGCCACCGAGGGGGTGACTTCCCCCTCCGCCGTCGCCTGGACCGCGATCTGGTTACGCATGAAACTTTCGATGTTTTCCAGCAGCCGGATCGGGATGTCTTCACGCGCATACAGGTCCACGCGCCCGGTTTCGTTGTAGTTGCCGGGGATCACGAAGTAGGCGTCGATGATCTCGTCCAGCAACTGCTGGTGGGCGGTGTCCTCCAGCCGGTTGTAGTACTCGCCGCGATTGTTGCCGCTGCTGGTACGCACCGGCGGATCGACTCCCGCATCGGCTACCGGGATGTAGCCGTAGCCGTCGTTGATCGCGGGACTGAGCACGCCCGCCCGGTCCACGTAGCTGATGCGCTGGAAATCGTCCAGATTGGTTTCCTGGTCGGCAGTGAAGCTGAAGATGGCGAACATCGCCACCAGGGACAACAAAGGCACGCCAAACGCCGTGAAGAGGAACGCCGGTCGCCGGAAGTTGTAGACATATTCGCGCCGCAGCACGAGCCAGATTTTGTGCCACGCCATACGGCTACCCTCCGTTCTTCGATTGGCTGCCGTTCAGATGGTTGCCGCCCGCGACCTGGATGAAGATTTCGTGCAGGCGGGGCACGGCTAGCTCGAAGCGGCGCACATGATAGCCAGAGTCCACGGCCA
>JAADYV010000333.1 GCA_010092855.1 Chloroflexota bacterium
CGAAGCGAAAAATGGCGAGGAAGCGCTGCTCAAATGCGCGGAAGTGCAGCCGGACGTGGTCCTCATGGACGTGGTGATGCCCCACATGGACGGGCCAACCGCCACCCGCGCCATCCGCGACGCGCATCCGGACATCCAGGTGATCGCGCTAACCAGCTTCCCTGAAGACGAACTGGTGGAACAGGCCCTGCAAGCGGGCGCTATCGGTTATCTACTCAAAACGGTGGAACCGGATGAACTGGCCGCCGCAATCCAGGCGGCGTTTCGCGGGCAGATCACCCTGGCCCCTGAAGCAACTCAGGCACTGATCCGTGCCCACACCCGTCCACCAAAGCTGGGCCATGACCTGACTGAGCGCGAGCGCGAAGTGCTGGAACTGCTGGTCAAAGGGCTGACCAACCAGGAGATCGCTCAGCGGCTGGCCGTCAGCGCGCATACCGCCAAGTTCCATGTTGGCAATGTACTGGCCAAGCTGGGCGCAGCCAGCCGGACGGAAGCAGTGGCGCTGGCCCTGGAACACCACCTGGTCGAGCCATGAGTGTGCCACGCCGCCGACGCCGCCTGCGCACCACGATCATCGCCTGGTCGTTTATTCCCGCCAGCATCATCCTGGGGATTGTCGCGCTGGCCCACTTCGTCAGTTTTCAAGATCTCACCGAAGACCTGGTCTTTGAGCGCAACCGCGACCTGGCCGTGCTGCTCGGCAACCAGTACCGGGGCGAACTGGAGGAATTGGCGCAGCCCCTGCGCGTCCTCGCGTCGGACTTTGAGATCATCTCATCCGACCCGGTGCGCCAGCAAAGTGCGCTTGATGCTGCCTATAACCAACTCTGGGACTATGACGCGGGCGTAATCGTACTGAGCGCGGAGGGACAGATTACCGCCGCTGGTGCGCGCCGCCCGGACCTGCGCGGGCAGGACTGGTCCACACAAGCATTTTTCCAACAGCTAACTCGCCACCATTCGCTCACCGTGTCAGATATATCGCCAGTCGGATCATATACCCAGGACGTGGTCATTCTGGCCGCGCCGATATATGATGACAGGGGCACGTTCGTAGGCGCGGTGGCCGGAATGTACGCCGTCGGTGAGGTTGAAGCGCGCATCACCACGTTTTACGCCACGATCAAAAAGCTGGCGGTCGATGCCAGCAGCACAGCATATCTCGTCGATGGCACAGGCCGCGTGGTTTTTCACCCAGAAGGCGACGTTATCGGCACAGCTCGTGCGGACCAGGCCGCGGTGGATCGTGCCCTATCGGGCCGAACCGGTACGCTGCGTTACCAAAAACCATCCGGGCAGGAGCTCATCGCCAGCTACGCGCCCATACCCGATACCCCCTGGCACATCATCGTCGAAGAGGATTGGGACGCGCTCGCCGCAGCCAGCATTCCTTACCAGCGACGGCTGCTAGCGCTGCTGGTGCTGGGATTAGTCGTACCGGCAGTGGTAGTGGCGCTGGGGGTACGGCGCGTGACGCACCCGGTCTACGCCCTGATCGAAGCGGCGCAAGCGGTGGCGAATGGGGACTTCAGCCGCCGCATCACGCCACACTGGGGAGACGAGATCGCGGAACTGGCCGACCAGTTCAACCGGATGGCGGTCCAACTGGAAGAGTCCTACGCCACGTTGGAACAGCGCGTCGCACACCGCACGCGCGACCTGGCCGCTCTGAATGCGATCACGGCGGTTGCCAGCCGATCCCTGGACATCAACCACGTGTTACGCGCGGCGTTGGACAAAACACTGGCGGTGACCGGGATGGCGGTCGGGGCCGCCTACCGTCTCGATGCCGCGCAGCAGACGCTGCACCTGGTGGCCCAGCGCGGGCTGCCGGAAGAGTTTGAGACGTATGCAACCGCGTTTCCGCGCGCCGCCAGCGTAGCTGGTCAGGTCACGGACGCGCTGCGCCCCGCTCTGCTACGTCTGGAAGCGTATCCCGAAGGCGAACTCAAACGCATCTTGGTAGCGCAAAACGTCCGGCTGTCGCTCAGCATCCCGCTGGTGTCCAAAGAGCAGGTGTTGGGCTTCATCAATCTGGGCAGCCAGGACGTGCGCGAGGTGTCACCCGAAGAACTGGCGCTGATGGCGTCCATCGGCCAGCAAGTTGGCGTGGCGGTGGAAAACGCGCAGCTCTACGAGCACGCGGAAGAAGTCGCCGCCGCTGCCGAACGCAGCCGGTTAGCGCGCGAACTGCATGACGCGGTATCCCAGACGCTGTTTTCCGCGCATATGATCGCCGGGGTACTGCCGCGCCTGTGGGAGCGCGACCAGGTCGTAGCGCGCGCGCAGCTTGAGCAGCTTCACCAGCTTACGCGAGGCGCGCAGGCGGAAATGCGCATTCTGTTGCTGGAGCTGCGGCCCGAAGCATTGGTGGCCACGGCGTTAAGCGATCTGCTGCAACAACTGGCGCAGGCGACCAGCAGCCGGGCAACTGTGCCCGTGTCAGTGGATGTGGTTGGCACATGTGACCCGCCGCTAGAATCCAAAGTCGCGCTGTATCGCATCGCGCAGGAGGCGCTCAACAACGTGGTTAAACACGCGGATGCGGAAATGGTGCACCTGTCTCTCAATGCCGCGGTGGACACGATCACGCTGACCGTCGCTGATGATGGCTGCGGTTTCAACCCGGAGAGCGTATCTGACGAACGCCTGGGCCAACGCAGTATGCGTGAGCGGGCTGCCGCCATTGGCGCGCACCTGACGGTCAG
>JAADYV010000334.1 GCA_010092855.1 Chloroflexota bacterium
CGGCCTGGGGAGCGGCTGTCACCACAATCCCCGCGACCAGGGCGAACACGATAAACAGAACTGCCAGTTGCTTTCGCATGTGACCTCTCCTTTAAAACTAGATTTAGCTAAAGTCCCACTTTGGCGACCAGTTTAGTAAAAAAACGGGTCAAAAGCCAACTTTCGCACGGTGCTGAAAAAGTGGGATAGTATTCCACTATCCACATTGTATCTGGTATGGACAATCTGACAAAACGGGTGATCCCAATGTGATTGGAACCGCCCGCGTAGCTGAAAACTAACAAGTATGATGTGGCCGCTGGCCGGACAGCCAGTGGTGCTCCCATCAGACAAACAACGCGACAGGTTGGAAGGCGTCCACGTCCACCAGGCCGAGATCCGTCAGCTTGAGGCTGGGGATCACTTCGAGCGCCATGAAGCTCATGGCCATGAACGGATCGTGCAGCCGCGAGCCGAGTTCGTCGCGCGCCACGCGCAGCAGCTCGTCCAGTTGGTGGCGCACGTCCTGGATCGGAACCTGGCTCATCAGGCCGCCCACCGGCAGCGGCAACGTGGCCAGCACCTGGTCGCCGTTAACGGCCACCAGCCCGCCGCCCATTTCCTCGACGGCGCGTGCCGCAGTTTGCATACTCGTGTCATCCACTCCAATAACCACCAGGTTATGATGATCGTGGGCGACTGTGCCTGCAATCGCGCCCTGCTGCAAGCCAATGCCGGTGATAAAACCTTTGCCGACGGTGCCGGTGGCGTTGTGACGCTCGATAACGACCATCTTCAGGATATCGCGCGCTACGTCAGAAACGGCCATCCCGTCCACGATTCGGGCATCCTCAATGCGGTGCTCGGTCACCAGTTGGTTGGGGATGCTGCCGATCACGCGCACCCGGTTCCCCTGGGCGGGAATGGTGAAGTCCACGCTGTCCCACCGGATGTTGATCGAGTGCGGCAGGGGCATAACGGTGGGGGCCGGAATATCGACCACCATTGTGCCCTGTTCCGCCACCAACTGCCCGCCGCAGTACACTTGCTCTGCGTGGGGCGCTTGAAGGTCCGAGAACACAAACAGGTCGGCGCGGCGGCCTGGTGCGATTGCGCCCCGGTCGTACAGCCGGAAGTATTCCGCCGTGTTGAGCGTGCCCATACGGATCGCGGTCACCGGGTCGAGGTCAGAGTTGGACAGCGCCAGCCGGATCATGTGGTCGATGGAGCCATCGTCGAGCAGGTCGGCGGGCTGGCGGTCATCGGTACACCAGCAGATGCGGCGACTGTTTTCCGGCGTGACCACCGGTAGCAGCGTCAGCAGATTCTGGGCGTTGGTGGCCTGGCGGATGAAGATCGCCATGCCTTTTTGTAGCTTTTCGAGCGCTTCTTCAACGGTGGTGCATTCGTGGTCGCTCTGGATGCCTGCCGCGATGTAGGCGTTGAGTTGCATCCCGCTCAGTCCGGGGCAGTGACCGTCCAGCACGCGCCCGCGAAAGGCCTCGATTTTCTCCAGCACACCCGCATCCCCAAACACCACGCCGGGGAAGTTCATCATCTCGGCCAGCCCCAGCACCCAGGGATGGTCCAGCAGCGATTGCAGGTCGGCGGCGGCTAGCTCCGCGCCGGCGGTTTCCATGTGCGTGGCGGGCACGCAGCTTGAGGCGTTGACAAACATGCTCAGCAGTCCGCCCTCCGCCGCCTCCAGCATGAATCGGATGCCTTCCAGCCCGTGCACATTGGCGATCTCGTGCGGATCGGTGATCACGGTGGTAACACCGTGTGTGAGCGCGGCCCGGCTGAACTCCGGCGGGGTGCACAGGCTGCTTTCGATGTGGACGTGAGCATCGATCAGGCCCGGTGCAACGTAGCGCCCGCCCAGGTCGACGGTGTGGGTTGCCGTATAACCCTCGCCCACGCCAATGATCAGGTCATCCTTGATGGCGATTTCGGTGGGATAAATCTCGCCGGTGAAGACGTTGACCAGTTGCAGATTGGTCAGCAGCAGGTCTGCTGGTGTATCACCACGCGCAGTTATTATGCGGTCAGTCAAGTTCATAATGCGATCCACTCCCCTCAAGATTTAGCATTTTGACAACGATTGTACCGCGAAATTGTGGTGTGCATGGAGGTTAGTTCTGCAACAAAGCAGGTTCGGAGGAAGGGGAAGAAGCACACAGGTGAATATGTGAGATACTCACCTGTGCGGCGATGCTAGTTGCTGGCAATGGCCTGGCGGACATGCGCCAGGGCTTCGTTGTATTCAGAGAAGATAGGTATTTCGAGATTGTTGTAGTGTTCCTGGTTGTTGGCACGAGCAAGCAACTCCGCGATTTCTTCCCTGGCGACCACCACCGCATACACACGCGGATCGCCAACCGAGCCGTGCGCTTTGCTTTTGGCTTCGGCGGAGATGATTACGAGCATATCGCTGAAAGTGAATCCCAACTGTGCCAGGTCAATGATGCGGAAGATCGGGCCTTCGATTTGGCTGATTACTTCGCCTAATTTGATGTAGAAGTTCTGGAGTTCGTTGTGAACATCGACGGGGTCCCAATGTTTGTCCACGACAATCGGTTCATCTGGCAATTGATCAACAGAAAACATCTCATATCCCCTTTCTCTCGATAGCGATACTGATCAGGATTTTGCACTTTAACAAAGAATATAGAGAGTATTTGTGATAAGCAATACTTGAATGTGTATGAGGTGATTATCGGAGAAGATAACAAATCCCCTAACAATAACAGGGACCCCACCTGGCGTGAAGTCCCTGTTGCTATTTGCGCGTCGATTGTTGTTGGCTTATTCGTAGCGCAGCACGTTAAGCGGTTTTTCGCCTGACGCGCCCCAGGCGGTCAAGATTGCGGCGAACAGGGCGATGAGGATACACAGCCCCATTAGCATGAAGGCGGTGCCATACGGTACACCGACATCCAGATCGCTGCCAGAGAACATGGCGCCGAGCATGAACGACAACAGTATTACGCCAATGCCGACGCCCAGCAAACCCCCGATCAGGCCCATGATGCCGTTTTCGAGCAGCAGCATCCCCAGCACGCGCTCACGTTGGAGGCCGACGGCTTTCATGATCGCAATCTCGCGCCGCCGCTCCATGGTCGAGAGCGCGACCGAATTGGCGATCACCACGCCGCCAGTGAACAGCGCCAGCGACGCCACCAGAATCGGGAAGGACGTAAAGGCTTCGATCATGCGGCTGAGCAGTTCGTTCAGCGCTGCTGTTTCGAGCACAAATGTTAGGGTCCGGTCTTCAAAGATGCTCTTGTCCTGGTCAATCTGATTCAACTCAGCACGCAGCGTACCGATCTCGCTATCTTGCACGTTGGCGATGAAGTTGAGCGAGTCCGATTCAAGACCGCCGAAAGTACCTCGTGAGGCATACAGCGAGTTGCTGAAGCCAGTAACCTGGCCCCCACGTTTGTCCAGCAGACCGACGACCTTGAAGGTAATGGTGGGGGGCGGTACCTCCCGGCCTAATACCATCTGGACCACCTCGATGGGTTGAGGCGGCGTGTCAAATGCGAGTGTCAGCTCATCTCCAACACTGATGCCCGCTTCAAAGGTCGCTTCGGTGGCGGCAATAACCAGGCCTGGCATCTGTTCGCCATCCAAACCGGTGACCATCGCATTGTCAGCGCTTAACTGACCGCCTTCGGCGAATTCACCTCCGGGCAGGTTGGACTGGAGTTCACGGGCATCAATGCCGTCAAACGTCCATTCCAACTCGTCGTCCAGCCAGTCGTCTACCTGGCGGACCTTGTCCTGGAGTTCTTCTAGAGTATAG
>JAADYV010000043.1 GCA_010092855.1 Chloroflexota bacterium
AGAAAAAGGGATTATGCGGCGCGAAGCCGCTGCATAATCCCCGTTGAACTGAGCCTGCGCGCCAAAGGCGATACTATGGAAATTCAGACAACGGGTTCAGGGGGATTACGGAGAAAGTGCGAGTGAGAACGGGTCAGATCGCGGGAAAAAACGCGAACGCGATTAGAAATCATGACTGGAAATAAGCGCTAGCGTTCGCCCAAAAAGAGACTAGGCAAAGCTGTAGCTAGACCACCACCCGAAAATGGAAGCCAGCCAGGGTTATGCGCAGGCCAGTGCCATCACGGCGGACAGCGTGCGGATGGACGCAGCCGCTTGACCCACTGCATCGGCTGTCCACAGTGAGGACAAGGGATCGTCGTAACGGGCAGCGCGGACACAGGGTGAGCCAGGGTCGCCAGGGCAGCGTCCAGGTCATCGGTGGCAGCAGTAACGGTCAAGGACGCTCGGATCAGGGATAAGTGCTGACGCCAACTGGGACTGAACAGGCCATAGTAACGCACCTTGACAAAGCCCTTGGGCAGCACATGTTGCAGAAAACGACGCAGGAACTCTTCAGCCGCGAGGGTACAGGTGTGCCACCTGCCGGTGTCCGTTGTCTGATAGCGAAAGGTAACGTTGCCATTGGTCGCTTTGAGAATGCGACGATTGCTGATAGCGACGCGGAAAATGTAAGGAGCCAGATACTTGAGTGCCCCCACGCCCTTACCCACCGGTTGGCAATGCACCACCCAATCCTGCTGCCAGACCGCAGCGGGTACCTGGTCGAACAAGTTGGTTTGGCGTAAGGCATCGCGGAACTTGGCCCGAAACAGTACGGACAGCGCTTTGACCGGAACGAAAAAGTTCCGGCGAGCAGGTCGCCATTGCCCATCTGACTTTGACCACCCGCCGCCCGGCACCAGGTAATGGACATGCGGATGGTAACTGAGATTGCGTCCCCAGGTATGCAGCACGCCGACCATGCCGATTTGCCCACCAACATAGCGCGGGTCCTGCGCCAACTGTTGCAGCGCTTCGGCAGAAGTCCGGAAAAGGATGTTGTACACGGCCTTTTGGTGCTGCCGCGCCACCTCATGCAAGGCGGCGGGCAGGGTAAAGGTCACCATGAAGTAGGGCACGGGCAGCAGCAAGTCACGCTGCCGGGCTAACCACTGTTCGCCCAATTGATGTTGGCATTGGGGGCAGTGCCGGTTCTGGCACGAGTGGTATTGATAATGAGTTTCGCCACAGTCCGCGCACTGATAGACATGGCCGCCCATCACCGGGGTTCGACACTGGGCGATATCGCGCAACGTCCGCCGGTGGCTGGGCAGCAACCGGTCGCCGTACTTCTCCTCGTAAGCCGGACCATATTGACGTACAATATCGGCCAGGGTGGTCATAGCAACCCGGCCAGTAAGTCACCCAGTTTTTCCACCGCCTGGGCTTCACCCTGGCGGGTGAAATGGGTATAGCGAGCCGTGGTGCGCGGTGAACTATGGCCCAACCACTGTTGGATGACGGGGAGTGGAACCCCGGCTTCCAGCAGATGCGTTGCCCAGGAATGACGCAGGGTATGCACCGTCGCGGCTTTGGTCACCCCACTCGTCTCGCGCGCCGCATGGAAGGCATCGCGCACCGACCGGGCAGTCATCGGGCCGGTCGCCGCCGGATCAATCCGGCTCCGGTTTCGTTTGGGGAACAGATACACCGCATGACGATGGGTCAGCCAGAACTGGCGCAACTCCACCACCAGGGTTTCGGATAAGGGCACATAGCGATCTTTATCCCCCTTGCCCGACCGGATCACCAGTTGCATACGCTGGCTATCAATATCCGTCACCTGTAAGTTGATACCCTCACTGATGCGCAAACCACACGCATAGATCAGGCTCAGGCATAACCGGTGATGGGGTTGGTACACACTGCTGAGAATATCATGCACTTCCTCAACACTCAGTACCACCGGCACCCGTCTCGATTTCCGCGCTCGGACTAGGTCAAGTAAGGGCCACTCGCGTTTCAGCGTGTAGACGTACAGAAACTTGATGGCGCTCAGCGCTACCCGCCGCGTACTCCGGGCGACCTGGCGCTCATCCGTCAGGTAGACAAAATACTGGCGTAGTTCCTCATCGCTCACCTGGTCCGGCGGTTTCCCGTAGTACTCCGCCAGGGATCGGACTGCGCCCACATACGCTGTTTGCGTACCCGGCATCAGTCCCCGCAGCCGCATATCTTCGATCATCCGTTGTCTTAACGCTGTCATTGCTTTTCTCCTGAACACTACCTATGCGTTACAGGAGATCGTAGCTGACTTGTTCGCTTAGGTTCGGGGAAAATGCAGGGGGATCCGTCGCGGCCTGCGCGCAGCGCTTAGTTCATCGCGGTGTTTCTATTGCTTATCTCAAAGAGTGCAAACATTGAGTAACTGCTTGATGCCTGCTGCCGTGTGGATTATCTCAAACTCCGCCAGTATTCGGCGGGTCTCGCGTACCCGGATGCAGATCGCATGGCTTTGATCGGCCCAATCGATACCAATACACAGATACATGACATGCTCCTTAGGTTGGAGCCTGTCGCCGGCTAACGTGCTGCTCGTGTTCTTATCAGGGCGCTCGCAGCGCAAATCACTTTCGACAGATCCAGACACGTCCATTGCTCGTGGCAGGGGCAGTCTGTCAATGGCTGTCACTCAGCATCATTTTACGGCCCCTCTCCCACTGGGGTGCTGACGCTAGGCAGTTCGCTTCACGTGTACCTGGCATCATACTCCCACCCATTCACTGGATCTAGATTATCTGATAATCATTTTACGGACATTAACGATTTATTAACATGTAAAT
>JAADYV010000335.1 GCA_010092855.1 Chloroflexota bacterium
CGTCAAGCTGCGGCTTGGGCAGTAGACGCTGGTTGATCCGCGCGCTAAGCGTCGCCGCTCTGCCAATCAGGAAAGGATCACCAGCGTGAATCCCCGCCTTGACCAGCGCGTAGGCGTGCGCGATGGCGTCTAATTCATCAGCGGTATAGCGTTTGGGCTGTGTATTGAACGTCAACGTATCGATCACCCCGCCCAGATCAATTACCAGAATACGCAGTGGAGGCAACGGGCCTAATTGCTCAATCAAACAGCACTGCCGGTGATCGTAACACACGCAGCTCGCGTACATCACGCCGTCAGTTGGTTCGATGCTGTGCGCGATTCGCGAAATCTCCGCTGCGCTCAGCGATGTATTGAGAGCTTGCGCCGTTGCGCGGCACGCCGCCACAATATCGGCGCTGCTGCTCGCCATTCCCTTGCCCTCCGGCAATTGAGATGTAACGCGCATCATCGCGCCGGTCTGATCCAGGCTGCAATACGCAAGCGTCTTTTGTACCGCCGCGCGCGTTTTGACCTTGTGCGTGGGCGTCACGCTGACGATGCGCGGTTCGTGGGTGATCTCGACTTGCACCTCAGCATACAAATTGATGGGCAGCGTCACCAGGAAATCTTGCCCACTGGCAAACTGACCCTGGACCAGTTCGCCGCAGGTGCCGGGTACGCGGGCTGTACCCGTAGCGATAACAGTCTGGGCTGGTGCGTAATCCGGTTTCATGTGCGCTCTTGTTCCGCTTGCCATGCCTGGCACGCTCGTACACAGTTTGTCGCCAGCGCAGGATGTGCGCCGAAATGCAAATGCACGTAAGATGCCAACAGATTCCCGTGTGCATAGCCTTCAAACCGCACATCCTCGCGTAGCCGCGGGGTGATGCGATACGCGCGCGGTATATTGTCCATTGCGCCAACCCAATCCGAGTAGTGAAATTCGTGCCCGCGCGTCTGCTCACCCTGGGGAAGCAGCAGCGTATCTCGGTCAGCGGTGATGTTCCGGTAGCCCATCGTTAGCCGCTCGCGCATGTGGGACTGGCCCGGCAGCACACCGATCATGGGATAGGTCGTTCCGCTCAGGTCGGTGATACTCTGCGTCAGTGCCATCAGGCCGCCACACTCAGCATAAACCGGCATTCCCGCCTGGATAGCCGCACGAATTGCGCTGAGCATGGGTGTATTCCCCGCCAACTGCGCCGCATACAACTCCGGGTAGCCGCCACCCAGGTACAGCCCAGCGATGCCTTCGGGCAGGCGATCATCGTGCAGCGGGCTGAAGAACACCACTTCCGCGCCCGCCAGCCGCAGCAAATCAAAGTTGTCCTCATAGTAAAAACAAAATGCCTCATCGCGCGCCACTCCCAACTGCACTACCGGCCCGGCTTCGCTCTCAATCTCCCGCAGATCAATCGCTAACGAGGGCACAGCGCGGGCGATCTGCCATAAGCGATCCAGGTCGATGTGCTGCGTCACCAACTCGGCGGCGTGAGACAAAAACGCCTGCACTTCGGCGGTCCGCTCAACGGCGGTATGTAAGCCCAGGTGCCGTTCAGGAATGCGCAATTCAGGCGTGCGCGGAATACAGCCTAACACCGGCAGACCAATCGATTCTACCGCTTCCGTGACCCACAACGCGTGTTTATCGCTGCCCACGTTGTTGCAGATTACCGCCGCCACGTTGAGCGCCGGGTCGAAATCGCGATATCCCAACGCCAGCGCGCCTGCGCTGCGCGCCATCTTGCCCACATCCAACACCAGAATCACGGGCGCGCTCAGCAGTTTGGCAACTTCTGCCGTGCTACCACTTTCGGTCTTGGTTTCGTAGCCATCGAACAACCCCATCACTCCTTCGATGATGGCGATATCGGTATCGGCTGTAGCGCGGGCAAAGGTCGCTTGCACTGCCGGGATTGGTACCATCCAGGTATCGAGATTGCGCGAGACGCGTCCGGTCGCGGCGGTGTGGTAGCCTGGATCGATGTAATCCGGCCCGACCTTGAAGCCCTGCACGGCGTGATCCCGCGACAGCGCGGCCATCAGGCCGGTGGCAATAGTGCTTTTGCCGCTGCCGCTAGCCGGAGCCGCAATCACGAGGCGGGGTGTTTCAATCTTCACGCGGCATCCTCCCGCCGGAAATGATGAGCAGCGACATGTAATGCACATCCGTTCCGCGCAGCGAGAGCACATCCCGCACGACGCGGCCCTCCGCGTGGGAGGCGCGCTCGATAAACACCGCTGATTCGAGTAGTTCCAGGCTGCCCAGCGCGTCGATTACCTGGTCCAACACGCGGTTGATCTTGAGCAGTACGACCGTATCGAACTGCTTCAAAATGGCTTCGAGATCGGCCAGGCTCTCAAAGGTGGCGGACAGCACGGCCAGACGTTCATCTCCCATGACTAGCGGGGTTTGCGCCTGCGCTGCTGCGGCCATGATCGAACTGACACCCGGCACAATCTCAACCGGAATATCGCCCGGCAGATGCTCCAATATGTACCCAAACGTGCTGTGCAGCAGCGGATCGCCTTCGGTCAGGAACGCCACATCACGCCCGGCGCGGACCTCGCCAATCAGCGCTTCGGCAGCAGCGCGGCGATGTCCGTCTCGCACAGCTTGATCGCGCACCATTGGGAAATGCAGTTTCAGCATGGTTTGCTCTGGGCGCACCCACTGCGCCACAATAGTCAGCGCATAACTGCCACCGTCCGCTTGCGTGACGGGCACCGCCAGCACGTGTACCGTTTCGATGAGGCGCGCAGCTTTGAGCGTCAACAGATCGGGATCACCGGGGCCAACGCCCACGCCGTAGAGCGTGCCGGTCATGGTTTCACCCCGCTGACGATGAACACCGGATTCAGCGGAGCCAGCCGCGTATTCCCGGCGATGTCTTGCCCGTGCGCCAGGCTCACCTGGGTCACATCCGGCTGCCAGCCGAAAGCGCGCAGCGTTTGCCGGGCGCTGTGCAGATTTTCGAGTGTGGCAACATTCACCACCACCCGGCAGCCGCTTGTCACAACCTGATCGATATGCCGCAAAATATCCTCCATCGCGCCGCCCGTTCCACCAATAAACACCGCATCCGGCGATGGCAGTTTTGCGAGCGCGTCCGGCGCACGCCCGGCGATAATTTCGACGTTGAGCGCGCCAAAACGGGCGGCATTCTGGCGGATGTAGTCCAGATTTTCGGCGTCGTGCTCCACCGCGTAGACGCGCCCACGCCATGCCAGATCAGCCATTTCGATGCTGACGGCGCCGCTGCCCGCGCCAATGTCCCAGGCCGTATCGGTGGCCCGCAGTGCCAGCCGCGCCAGCGACAACGCGCGCACGTCGGCCTTGGTGATCAGCCCGCGCCGGTGTTCATACGCGCTTTCGGGACGCGGCGCGTAGGGCGGCATGGGTCGCCAGCCATCATCCTGCACAAGAAGCAACACATTCAAAGGTCCGAATTCCCGCTTTGGCAGATCGCGCAGTCGCCCATCGTGCAAACGCTCATCCGGCATTTGCAGATTTTCGGCGACGATGGCGCGGCAGTCGGACACCCCCGCGTCGAGCAGCGTTCGAGCAATGATCGCAGGAGTGTGCTGCTGATCGGTCAGGATGCCCAGCCTGGGCACGCGCTTCGCCCACCCGACGACCTCGGCCAACGGGCGCGCGTGCGCACTGGTAAATATCGCGTCGCTCCACGCGATCCCGGCGCGCGCGAAGGCCACTTGCAGCGAACTGGCGTGCGGTACAATCTCGATCTCTTCGGGCGCGAAGTGGCATAGCAGTGTTCCGGCTATCCCGTAGAATCCCGGATCGCCCGACGCCAGAATCACGATGCGTGTTTCTCCGCGCTGCCGCAGGCGTGCAACCAACTCGGCGATATTGGCACGGATGATCACCTTCTCGCCGGGATGATCCGGCCACAACGCCAACAGACGTTCGCCGCCCCAGAGCTGATCGGCCCCCGCGATGTGCTCAGATACGTCCAGCGACAACCCGGCTGGCCCGTCGCCGCCCACACCGACGATCAGAATACGCGCATCAGTCATTCCGCTGGCTCCTGGGCTGCGGCCAATAGATCGCCGCGAATGTCGTACAGCAGCACCTCAATTACCAGCGCGCCCTGTATGTAGGTATGGGTATGCCGCGCCGCCAACTGCGCTAACTGTGCTTCCAGTCCAGCGATGCCCGCCTTGTTGAGCATGGTCTGGACATGGCGGGCAGTATTGGCGGTTTGCAGGCGTGCCACCAACGCGGCATCTGCACCCAGTTGGCCGGCGAGATCGGCCAGAAACGCCATATTCACTCCGCCCCGGCTGACGTGCGTTTGCATGCGGCCCTCGGCCAGCTTGGAGATTTTGCCGATCATGCCCGCAATCATCACCTGTGGAAACTTGAGGCGGCGGCACTGCCGCAGCGCGTAATCCATATGATCGCCAACCTGCACAAATGCCATCTCCGGCAGGTTGGGATAGCGTGCCTGGGCGTAGGCTTCGCTGCGGCTGCCGGTGGTCAGCACCGCCTGCCGCACACCATTTTCGGCGGCGACCTTCAATTCGACGTAGATGCTGCCCCGGTAGGCGCTGTCCGAAAACGGCTTGACAATACCGGTGGTGCCGATAATCGAGATGCCGCCCACGATCCCCAGGCGCGGATTGAGCGTCTGCTGGGCGATCTCCGCGCCGCCCGGCACATTGATGGTGACGAGCATCCCGCGCCGATTCAGATTAACCCCGGCTTCGTCAGCTTCGTCATTAACAGCAGCAGTGATCATGCGGCGCGGCACCGGGTTAATCGCCGGTTCACCGACCTCGCCCGCCAGTCCTGGTTTGGTAACGGTGCCCACGCCCTCGCCACCCGCCAGCGTGATGCCGCGCGCGTCCTGCCACGCCACGAGCGCCTGAATCTCTGCGCCATGTGTCACGTCGGGATCGTCACCCGCGTCCTTGATCACGCCGCATAACACGCTGCTGGAACCGATCTCACAGCGCGCCAGATGAAACGTCACGCCCTGGCGCGCGGGCAAATCGACCGTGATCTCGGCCAACGATTCACCGGTCAGCAGCGCGCGGGCTGCCGCTTTAGCTGCCGCCGCTGCGCAGGCACCGGTCGTGAAGCCCTCGCGCAGATCGGGTTTGCGCCACTCCGCCGCGACATGGCGCTGGACCGCGCGATTGTCCATCTGCTCGCTCATGCAGTTTCCCCGGCGAGGCGCAGCAGCGCATTGATGATCGCCACCGCCACCGTCGAGCCGCCTTTGCGACCTACAGCGGTGATATAGGGCACATCCCCCACCAGCAGCGCGTCCTTCGATTCGACCGCGCTCACAAAGCCGACCGGCACGCCGACCACCAGTGCGGGGCGTAAATTGCCTTCCTCGACCAACCGTAACACTTCCAGCAGTGCGGTCGGCGCGTTGCCGATGGCGACGATGCCGCCTTCAATGTGTGGGGCAAGCTGGCGCATCGCGGCAGTGGAGCGCGTAGTCTGCTCGCGTTCGGCC
>JAADYV010000336.1 GCA_010092855.1 Chloroflexota bacterium
ATAACGTGGGGTGTGTTTATGACGGCGATGGGTATCCTGGCCATTCCCGCACCCTATATCGGTGGCTTGCTATATGACAACGTCGCGCCAGAGGCGACATTTATTGTGGCCAGTGTGTTTGTGTTGCTTGCCATCCCGCTGACGCTGCGCAAACTGCATGTGCCATCTGCGGAGACAACAGATTTTTCTATTCCAGCCCGAATGGAGGCTGATATCCTGGAGGAGCAAAAGGTATGATCCGCTTGTTCTTTACTGTCAGCATTGTGACGACGGCCACCCGCATCCTGCGACCCAAGTATTGGCCGTTGATGTTCATGAACTGGTACCGGCGGCGCAATGCCAAGATCGATTACGCGCTGCTCAACGTACCGCCCCAACTGCCCGCCATGCCTGAAGATCGCAAGTGGTGGCAGCGCGCCGTCCTGGGCGAGCCGCCGCTCAGTCTATTTGATCTGGAACGCACGCTGGATAAGCTGGCGGACGATCGCCGGGTGCAGGGTGTGGTGCTCTACCTGCGCGACCTGGCAATGGGCACTGCCGACCTGCAAACGCTGCGCGAAATCCTCCTCCGCTTCCGGCAGAAGGGCAAGCGCGTGGTGTGTTTTGCGCACAGCTACGACCTGCGCAAGTATTATGTTGCCACTGCCGCCGACACCATCGTGGTCCAGCGCAGCAATGAGTTCAGCTTCCGCCCGTTGGGATTGGGGATGCAGGTCGTTTTTCTGCGCGATGCCCTGGACGCGATCGGCGTGCAGGCGGAAGTGGTGCAGATTACGCCCTACAAAGGGGCGTTTGATCCCCTCGTCCGCAGCGAAATCTCGCCCGAAATCCACGAGCAGTTAAACTGGATTCTAGACTCCCAGTACGAGACATTCGTGAACGATATTGCTGTTGCGCGTAGTATGACGCCGGACGCCGTGCGCGAGATGATCGACAGCGCCCCCATGCTCGAAGCGGACGCGCTAAACGCCGGGTATATCGACGCCGTGCTGAACGAAGAAGAGCTGCCTGCCTTGCTGCAGGCGGAACACCTGGTGCCCTGGGACAAGGCGGTCAAGCTGCTGCCCCGCAAGGTATCGCGCCCGACCAAACGCGCGATCAAGGTGCTGCCGCTGGCGGGTATCATGCTGGAAGGTGAAAGCCGCAAGCCGCCGTCTAATATGCCGGTGCCCGTGCCGTTGGCGCGCGAAGAAACGATGGGCCACCTGACTGTCGTGCAGCAAGTGCGCGACCTGATGGCCGACAAACGTACAGCGGCGGTGGTGCTACACATCGACACCGGCGGCGGCATGGGATCGGCAGCCGAGGCGATGACATCTGCGCTGCGCGAACTGGCACAGAAGGTGCCGGTGGTAGTGTACATGGGCAATATGGCGGCGTCGGGGGGGTACTGGCTGGCGACACCCGCCCAGTGGATTGTCGCCCAGCCGGGCACCTACACTGGCTCGATTGGCGTCATTGTCGCCAAGATCGTGAACGCCGGGCTGCTCAAGAAATTGCGCTTTAACGCCTACGAGTTCACGCGCGGGTCGAACGCCTCGCTGGACAGCGCGGCTGTGCCCTGGACCGAGGACCAGCGCGACATCGTGCGGCGCGACGTAGAAGCCCACTACGCTCATTTCGTTGACCTGGTGGCGCGCAGCCGCCACATGACCGCCGAAGCAGTGGACGCGGTAGCCGGGGGGCGCGTGTGGACCGGCGCGCAGGCGCTTGATCACGGCTTGGTGGATGAGTTGGGCGGGCTGGATGCTGCGATCAGCAAGGCGCGCGCGTTGGCCAAGTTGCCGGATTCCGTCCCCGTCGAGATTGTGGCGGGCAAACCCAAGCCGCTCGGCCCCCAACTGGCTGAACGCGCGGACCCGGCGGCTGGTTTGCGCCATGTCACGCGCAACCTGGAACTGGTGCTGGATGGCAGCCCGAAGCTGTTGCTGCCGTTCTGGTTCGAGTGAGGGTGACGGGGAACAGCCAGCGCGTTCTTTCGGCTATCAAAAACGCGGTATGGGACGTAATGCCCATACCGCATTGTTGTTCAGGAAATGACGAGTTTACTGGCCGTAGCCGGTGACCGCCGGAGCCACGCAACTGGTCGGGATGTAGCCGTTGTTGTAGCCGCCGACGAATACTTCGGTCCAGCTCTGGCCATCCGCGCCATCAACCGCGACGGGGTTGACGTGCCATTCCTGACCGGCCAGGATCGCGTTGTCGCCGACTGGCGTACCCGCCGGGCTGTCGTAGACGGGGGTGTCGCACGTGATCAGACGCTGCACAAAGCCGCTCGGAAGCTGCGGGCCCAGGTCGCCGATATTGTAGAACGACGTGCTGACCACGCTGCCATCATTGCAGTTGACGGTAATGGTGGACCCGGTGCCGAGTTCGCGCTCGGAGGTGGCGATGACCTTCATGGTCAACTGGTCACCCGCCTGGGTTCCGGCGGGAATGGTCATGGAGAAACCAGGATCAAATGAAACCGGGCCCTCTGGACCGAAGATGGAACCGACAACGTCGGTGGTGCTTGCCCCGGTGCGTTCATTGTAGAGGAACCAGTAATGGGTTGAGGTGTCGCCATCACGCACGGCGTAGGTGAAGCTGGCTTCAACGAGTCCCCCCGGCGTGCACGAGCCATCGGGCAGGCTGTCCAGGCGGAAGTAGGTCTGGCCGGTGGTGCTAGCCGAGGCCGGTACTAACACGACCAACAATATGGCGACGATAATTCCAACGACAAGCAAGCGACGCATGTGAAATCTCCTTTGAGGTGAGCGAAATCCAATGATCGTATGCTAGGTTCTGTTGACATTTCATCGTAACCAAATCAGCGCACCGGCAAACTGCAAAAAACCCAGGAAACGGCTGGCAAGCTTGTCGAAACGCGAGAAGAG
>JAADYV010000003.1 GCA_010092855.1 Chloroflexota bacterium
GCCTGGAACCTCGCGCCCAGAAGACCGCGCGTGCGATGGTCCAGGTGCTGAAGGCGGCGGGCGTCAAGTTTGCAGTGTTGGGCGAGATGGAAAGCTGCACCGGCGACAGCGCTCGGCGTGCCGGGAACGAGTACTTGTTCTACGAGATGGCGCTGGTCAACATTGAAACCCTAAACGAGGTCAATCCGCCGCGCATCGTGGCAACGTGCCCGCACTGCTTCCACACACTGGGCAAGGAATACCCGCAGTTTGGTGGCAACTATGACGTGGTACACCATACCGATTTCTTGCGCGAACTGATGGAAAACGGCAGGTTGAAAGTCCATGCTAACGGGCACAGCAACGTCACGTTCCACGATCCGTGCTACCTGGGGCGGCACAACAACGTGTACGACGAACCCCGCTATGCGCTGCAAGACGCGATTGGCGGCGGCGTGGTCGAAATGCCGCGCTCGCGCAACAACTCGTTCTGCTGCGGCGCGGGTGGTGCGCAGTTTTGGAAAGAGGAGGAACACGGCAGCGCGCGCGTGAACCTGGTGCGCTACAGCGAGGCCAAAGCCACCGGCGCGGAGACACTGGCCGTAGGGTGCCCCTTCTGTATGCGCATGTTCGCCGACGCCAGCCAGGACGAGGCGATCCAGGGCGGGCCAGAAGTTAAGGACGTGGTCGAGATCATTGCGGAGAGTCTAGGGTTAGACTACTGATCTGCTGCCGATTCGGAAGAACACACCAGGGCCGTTGGGCGGCCCTGTTTTTTGTTCCCCTGGCGGTCAGGAAAGCAGCTCAGCCGGCTGCAACCGTTCGGCTTCCCACGCGATCATGGCCTGTTTGCGTGAGGCTGACCAGCGATAGTCGCCGACGATGCCATTCGACCGGATCACGCGGTGGCACGGGATCAAATAGCCAATGGGGTTGCTGCCAACTGCCGATCCGACCGCGCGCGAGGCATTGGGCCGGTCGATGCGTTGGGCAATGTCGCCATAGGTGACCAATGCGCCCTGTGGTATGGTCAGCAGCGCTTCCCACACCCGCACCTGGAAATTCGTGCCCTTGACGAACAACGAGATCGACTGTTCCGCCGTTGCGCCAAAGATCTGCTCGATGATTGGCCCGGTAGCTGCGGGATCGTGTTCAAAGCTGGCGTTAGGCCATTCGGCGCGCAGTTCGCCTAACGCAGCTTGCCGCCCATCCAGTGACACAAACCGCAGCGCACACACCCCGCGCCCGGTGAGTCCTAGCAAACAGTCACCAAACAGGGTCGCATGGAATCCATATGCGATAGCCAGCCCCCTGCCCTGCTCCTTGACTTCGCTGGGCGTCATAGCGTAGATATTCAACGTCAGATCGTGCAGACGTCCCGGACCAGATAACCCGGCAGCGTAGACCGTGTCCAGGATATCGCGGCTGGCCTGCAAGCGGTCCCGCGCATATTCCGCCGTGAGGTACTGCAAAAAGCGCTTGGGACTGATCCCCGCCCAGCGCCGGAACATCCGCTGCAGGTGATATTCGCTGAGGTTGAGGTGGGCGGCGAGATCGGCCAGCGTCGGCTGGTCGCGGAAGTTTTCGTGCATGTATTCGATTAGCTGTTCCACGCGGTCGTAGTCTCGTTCGTCATAATCTGCTGTCAACATGAGCTGCTCCACTATCTCCCTGGTTTCTATCTGTAGATGGTAGGGCAAAGCGGCGGGCACATCAATCCGATTCTTGCGCTGCGAGAAGGTAAAAAATCGATGAGAAGGTGACCATTTTCACAAGCGTATTGTTATAATATAAACTAGATAAACATGATGCATATTGAAAAAATCGAGAGGTGTAGCCATGCGAACATCACTCCGGCAAACACTCAACCGGGCCGAACTCGACGCGCGCTTCGACCAGCTTGACCGCGCGATCACCACCTGGATGGCGCGTCACGGGCTGTTCATTTTGCGCATCGGGTTGGGCATCGTGTTCTTCTGGTTTGGCGCGCTCAAGCTGTTTCCGGGCCTGAGTCCCGCCGAGGACCTGGTGCGCGAAACCACCTATTTCGTCGATCCCGACTGGTTCATTCCAGTGCTGGCGCTGTGGGAAATGGCGATTGGCCTGGGCCTGATCGTGGGCAAATACATGCGGATCACGCTGCTGCTGCTGTTCCTCCAAATGCCTGGCACGGCGCTGCCGATTGTGATCCTGCCCGATGCCGTCTGGACCCAGTTCCCCTACGCGCTGACGCTGGAAGGGCAGTACATCGTCAAGAACCTGGTACTCATCGGCGCGGGAATCGTGCTGGGCGGCACAGTGCGCGGCGGGCGGCTGACTTCTGAGCCAGAAGCGTGACATCCAACCACCCAACTCCACTCACATTCCGTACCAGAGTTACGCAAATTTGGGGGAAATCCGATTTTTGCTGGAACGAGTGTGGAATTATGGAGTGAATCCAACACGTTTGAATAGATTGCGCGGGCACGTCGCCCTGCCTTCAGCAGACCTCGCGCCCGCGGGTGTGTGATTGTGCTCAATCCGGCAGATCGTCGAGTACGTTGGCGATCTGCTTTCGATACGTCTGGAAGGCATCGCGCCCCGCATCCGTCAGCGCGGCGAGCGTGTGCGGCTTCTTGCCGACGAACGTCTTCTCAACCGCAACGTACCCCGCATTTTCCAGCTTGCGCATGTGCGATGATAAATTGCCCCACGTCAGCCCAGTCTGATTCATGATGAACGTGTAATCGGCGCTCTCGACCACGTACAGCGTGATCATGATGCTCAACCGGGCCGGTTCGTGGATCAGCTTGTCGATCTGGGCGAGAGTAGCGGATTTCGGTGCGCGATCGTCAGTTGATGTCATCAGACGGCCCCCAATCGACCTCGGTATGCAGCGGATAGTCGCGCAGGAATCGGGCAAACAGCGCGATCCCAATTACGACCGGCAATCCGCCGGTCAGGATGAATATGTACGGCGCATCCGACAGAAGCGCCTGATCTTCGAGCAGCAGGCCGACCGGCATCGACAGCGCGTAAAGCACCGCGTAGTAGTACAGGCGCTCGAACGACATGAAGTACGCCATCGCGCCGAACACGATCAGGATATTCGCCGCGAGCACATACACGAAAAAGTCCAGGCTCCGCACCGTATCCGACGCGATCAACGCGAACACAATCATGCCCAGCGCAACTGAGCCAAACAGCACAATCCGCGCACGCATGAGTTTTCGCTGGCGATCCTTGCTGAATTTCACCATCCCCACGCGCGGTGTGGTGATGTACTTTTTGCCGCCGATCCACAGCAGCATGACAATCAGCAAAACCATGATATGCACGATCATACTGGCTTGCTCGGATAACTTTGCGACATTTCGCAGCACCGGGATTGCTCCAAACACGACGAAAATCGCACCGAGATAGATGTCCCACAGGCCGTCCTGATGGGTTGATCGAAACGCACGACGTTCGGCTTCTTTCAGATCAATGGTTTGCATGATGGTTACCTTTCCAAGTGATACACTTTTGTTCAGAGTACTTTGCAATGTAATTTACTTTGCATTGCAAAGTACTCTATAAATATTATACGCTGGAATCGGTGATCTGGTCACCTGTCCGCACCTCCCAATTCTTTGGGAGTCGAGAGCGGCGAAGAAAAAGAGGCGCATCCCACAATGATCACGTAATCTCAAAATATCCACGCGATCCAAGATTGAGGCGAGAAACAGCCTGAGCTAGCTGGTAAAACGGCGTGTTTGATTTGCCGCCGGAAAGGGAACAGGATGGCCTGGTATTGTGTATGGCAGGTCGTTTCAACGCTGATTGAAATCATCTGATTGGGACGCAGGTCTGAGACCCACAAAGCAGGCAGGGTATTTCCACCAGGAAATGACCCAGTTTTTTGTACCGGCAACAACACCGCTCGCGGTCTGCCTTTAGGTGGAAATTGCCAGCAGTGAGCGGATCAGCTAGGGTATATAGTCGCCCGGTGATCATGAAAAGAGAAACGCCTGATGAAGTATTATCTCGACATCAACGAAGGAATCAGAACGGCCAACCAGCAGCGCTGGGACCAGGGCCCTGAAGCTGCCATCGAGGTTTTGAGCGCCACGCTAAAAACGGCTCCATCCAGAGGCAAGGCGCGAGCACATGTGCTGTGGCAGCGCGGCAAGTTCTGGCGCGCACTGGGCGAACTGGACGCCGCCATCGAGGATTGCACACACGCTATCGAAGCCCTACAACCCGACACGCCAGCGACAGGAAAAGCCCAAGACGACAAGTCCGACCTCAGCACCGAAGCGTGGCTCTGGCGCGGGAGTTTTTATGCGGCCAAAGGGGATTTTTCGCGCGCGCTTGCGGACTACAACGCTTTTGTGCGCCATGGGGGCAGCGAACACACGCACGGCATCCGGGACCGGCAACTCCATTACGATGACCTGATGCTGGCGATGGACGACGTAAACGCGGTTATCGCGGCGCATCCGAAGCAAGGCGTCCCGTATTTCAGCCGGGCCATCATCAAATATGCGCTGTATGACGTATCGGGGGCGCTAGAAGATTGGAATGCCGCGTATATTTATTCCACAGACGATGAGGCTGAGTTGCACCAGACGTGCATGACGTATCTGAAGCAAAAACCCCGCTTCCGAGAAGAGGTCACAGAGGTTGAATTTGCCCGCATGAAGCCCGACCGTGAATATTGCAGAGCATCGAGTGAGCGCCCATGTCCGTACACCATCACTTTGTACGGGCTGCGCCATCGCCGCCGGGGACCAGAGTATCCGGACCTTAAAATATGCCGAGCAGAGCTAACACGCGAGGGCTGGCATGAGATTTCCAGCGAGTCAATGCGCGAGTGGCACGTCGTGTACTTTGAGCGCCCCGTTCAAAAACCATAACCAGCGGCGCAGTCTCACGATTTGCTCATCCCAACCCGCGCCAAACGGTGTACAATCCCCTGAGTTTTTTGCGTAAACTATCGTGTTGGCACACTCAGATCGCACTTTGAGGAGTACCCCTTGACTCGCAAACAAAAACGACAGCAAGCGCTGGAACGTCAAATCGCCCGGCTGGACCGTCGTATCGAAGACCTGGCGCAGATCAGCAACCAGTACACCTGGGCGCGCTTGCTGTCGTTTTTCGGAGGCGCACTGGCATCAGTGATCCTGCTGTTTGCCGCCGGGTGGACCGCCAGCGGAATCGCCGTGATAGTATGGGTTGGCGGCTTCGGCACGGTTGCGCGCATTCACCGCCGCATCCAGCACAGCCTGACCAGCCATCGCATCTGGCGCGAGATCAAGCAGACGCACCTGGCCCGCATGACGGTGGCTTGGCAGGTGCTGCCCCCTGCCCCATCCACGGCGGCCCAACCGCTGCATCCCTTCGAATCGGACCTGGACCTGATCGGCGACCGGTCGCTGCTGCGCCTGATTGATACCAGCGTGTCGCAGGGCGGGTATGACCGTCTGCGCGGATGGCTGACCGCCAACGAACCGGA
>JAADYV010000337.1 GCA_010092855.1 Chloroflexota bacterium
GCTGATGATCAGAAATTGCATGCCGTGATTCTGGGCAGCATGGGCATTGTGCATGGCATCCAGGGTGATTCCAGGCGGGCATTGGAGCATTTCGGACAGCAGGCGCAGCTCTGGCAGGAACTGGGTGACAAACTGGGGGCCAGTGTTGCCACTGGTAACATGGGTGTCGAATACGAGAACCAGGGCAGCTATGCCCGCGCATTAGAGTGTTACCTGGAGCAGTTGCGTGTGTGCAGCGAAATGGGCGATTTGCGCCGGGCAGGGGTTGCGGTGGGCAATATTGGCTTGCTGTATTATCTGTATGGTGATGCTGAGCGTGCGTTGCGGTGCTTTGCACACCAACTGCGGCTGGGGATTGAGTTGGGTGACCGAGGTATGATCAGCTTTGCGCTGTCCGATGTCGCAGATGTGTACAAAATGCGCGAGCGCTACGATGATGCCGCGCGCTTTTACGACGGTGCCATCGCGCTGGGGCATTCCCTGAATATCCGGTATGACCTGTGTGGGTATCTTTACAAAAAGGCGGACTTGTTTGCGCGCCAGGAGCAATATATGGCGGCGCAGGGAATCGTCACCGAAGCGCTAGAGGTGGCCAGCCAGGTGGAAAACCAGGAGGTTGAATTCCAGGCGCAAGTGTTGCAGGTGTGCCTGGGGGCCTGGTCGGGTCAGACCGAGATGGCGACTACCGTTGAGCGGCTTGCGGCATTGTTGGAACAGGCGGCCAGCCCAGAACAGCAGGCTGCCGTGTATTACGAGTTGTGGCGGCTGCGCCAGCACGACTCCCATCGCCAACAGGCAGCCGACCGCTACCAGGAGTTGTATGCACAGGCTCCCAATTGGGACTACCGGCAGCGGTACCAGGAGCTTACTGGCCAGGACCTACCTGCTGCTCCAGATCTGCCCGAACTCCCTGGGATGATCACGCGCGAACACGGTGAGTTGGCTGCGTTGCTGGTCCGGGCGAGCCAATATATGGATCGCAGCACAGATGCATAGCGGTTTGTGCTAGCCGCGTGCTTTAGATTAAGATGAGTGTACCGTTCGCGTTATGGCAGCGATTTTTAACGGCGGAGTATCTAGTTTTCAGGAGGAAAGGGTGGCATATGATTAAGAGATTATGCGTTGGGCTGCTGGGCGTGGTGTGCCTGGCTATGCTGCTGGGGCCGGTGTCGAGCAGCTTGCCGGTTCCGGTGCAGGCTGGGTTGGTGGCGGCGCAATCGGGGCCAGTGGACAATTGTGCTGTGACGCCCTTCGATATTGCCGGTCAGGGACGCTATACCATTAGCGGGGCATCTGGTGGCACAGTTCCCCCTGGCGTATCGCGGGACCAGATTGTCGATCCCTTGTTAAGAGACTTGCAGCTTGCTACCAACATCGGTCGTGAACCGGTTGCTGTTCTGGTCATTGACGACTTCTTTGAATATCGGGACGAGGTGGCGCACGGGCGGCTGGTCACCGACCAGTTGATCGCCATGATCCAGGGCAACCCAATCTATGACTTTGAGCCGCGCCGAATGTACAACGATCCAGTGGTGTGGGCCTGGGAACCGGACGGCGGGTATGGCGCGCTGTACGTGGTCGAGGTTGACACCGAAAACTACGATACCAGCCAGCTTCGGTCGCGCGTCGAGGATACTGCCAACCTGGTGATTGATTACCTGGGTGTCCGGCGGCTGGTGCTCAACATGAGTTTTGCGCTGATACCCTGCGAAACGCCGGTCTACAATCTGCGAGAACTGCGGGCGCAGCGCGTGGTGGGCGAAACGGAGCGTCAAACCCTGATCGCAGAAGTTGGTGCCAGCAGCCGGATTGATGTTGAGGTTCGGACGGATGCACGCTCGATTACGTCATCTTCTCTGGTTGCCGAAGAAGGCACCCAGCGTACAGCCCGGATGCTGACGGTCTATGCGATAGACACCGCAGAAGCCGACGAGAGCGGCGCGCTGGACCCGCTGCACGACCTGATCCGGGGCATGACTTCCGGCACCTACTGGAGTCCCAACCGGGAGGTGATGGTGGTGGCGGTCGGTTCGGCGGGCAATTTTGGACGCAACCTGGATTCCTTTGCGCCGGCATCCTGGCCCGAAGTCATCAGCACCAGCGCCTACATTGGGCTGGATACGGAATGGGAAGGCAGCAACAAGGGCCAGGTGATGTTACCGGGTGGCCTGTACCCAGTGGGTGACCTGTACGTGATTGGGACGTCGTTCTCCGCGCCGGTGATGAGCATGAACATGGCCTTCTACCTGACCAATTCGTCACTGTGTTCGTCGCCGCCGCTCGACCTGGACTTGCAGGATTTCCTTGATCCCGACATTGTGGACGTGGTGGACGCAGGCTGCAATCCGCCCTTCATCCCGTAAAACCGCCTGAAAGTCCTTAAGTGACTGTAGAGGGGGTGGCAGCTCGAATGCTGTTCACCCCCTGGTTGTTTGTGCGATGTGTCAGGTGTGTGGCGCGCATTAGCGCCTTATGGTGCCTGGAACGCCAGAATCGTCTGGGTGCCGTACACGAACGCCGCTGCGCCCACCGCAACGGATATCCACGTGATGAGGCCCCGATAGCGTGCCAGGCGGTCCAGGTCGGTGATGACCATGTACACCCCCGTCAGCGCATGGACCAGCACCACGAACAAAAACGCGATGTCGATGGCTTTCCAGACCGGGTTTTCCAGCCGTTCCAGTACATTGTCAAAGTCGATATGGAACGGGGGATAGTGCAGCACGATCATGTGCAGCGTCAGGAAGACCAGCAGCGCGATGGCTGAAAAGCGTTGCAACAGAAAGATGCGCATCATCCCTCACTCCAGCATATACAGGAAAATCGGCAAGCCACCTACGACGGTCAGAATCGCGGAGACGACGAAAACCGCATAGAACATGCTCTTGCGTTGATCGGTGACGTCGAAGTAGTGCACAATCAACAGGCGGATGCCATCGAAGGCGTGATAGACAACGGCGGCCAGCAGCGCGATTTCCATCAATTTGAAAAAGTCGGACTGGAAGAAATCCAGCCGATCGTTGAATGCCTCTTCCCCGGCATTGGCCGAACCGATGACCCACATGTGCAAAAACAGATACACTACCAGGGCCAGCCCGGTCAGTCGGCGCAGGAAAAAGGATACAAAGCCGGTTGTTTTATACATGGATACATTCCCCTCACTCAACAGAAATAGGCTGGTCGAGGGACTGCTGCCGCTGGGCGCGCGCGGCTTCGAACGCCTGGCGCTTCATAACCAGTTTGCGCAGAGTCTCGATAGCCTGGGTGGGATTGAGGTGTTTGGGGCAGGCGTCAATGCAGTTGAAAATAGTGTGGCAGCGAAAGACGCCGTCACCCTGATCGAGATCGGTCAAGCGTTCGCCAGGCGCAGAGTCACGCGGGTCCAGCACGCGTAGAAATGCCTTCAGCAGCGCGTGGGGGCCGATGTACTTCTTACTCATGGCCACCACCTGGCAGGCTGAATAGCACGCTCCGCACATGATGCAGTGTTCGGCGTCCTGCAGCGCTTTGACCTCGTCCGGGCTCATGCGGAACTCTTTTTCGGGCACATCGTCCGGCGGCAGCAGCCAGGGCTTGACGCGCTGGTACTGCTCCCAGAAGCTGGTGCGGTCCACGACCAGGTCTTTGATGATGGGCAGGTAGGGCAGCGGGCGAATCGTCACCCGTCCCCGGCGATCTACGAAATCCTTGAGCGGCGCATCGCACACCAGCATGTTCACGCCGTTGACGTTCATAGCGCAGCTACCGCAGATAGCGTGGCGGCATGAGCGGCGGAAGGTGACGCTGCCGTCCTGTTCCTCCTTGATCTCGTGCAGCGCGTCGAGGATCGTCTTGCCCTGCGTGAGTTCGATCTGGAACTCGTCGAGATGGGGTTTCTGGTCGACGTCCGGATTAAAGCGCTGGACGCGAATCGTCACGTTTGTCATAGATGTGATCCTTTCAGCACCTTAGTATTTCCGGACTTCGGGCGGATGGTTGTCCCAATCGATGTCCACCGCTTTGTAGCTCAAGGTGGGACCGTCGTCGTCATTGGGATGCGCCAGGGTGTGCTTGAGCCAGTTTCCGTTATCTGGGGCATCATGGTCGGTGCGCGAATGTGCGCCCCGGCTTTCGGTACGCGCCAGGGCACTGGCCGCGATGACTTCGCTGAAGGTCAGCAGGTGCTTCGTTTCGAGCGCACCCAGGATGTCAGTGTTGAAGCGTGCGCTTTTATCCATCACGCGCACCTGGCCGAAGTGCTCCTGCAGCCGTTTGATGTCGTCGAGGGCTTTCCGCAGCCGGGTTTCGTTCCGAAAGATGCCGACATTGGTCGTCATCGTGTCCTTCAGTTCGCGCGCGACAGCGGCCCAGGATTCGGTTTTGCCGTTGGCCGGATCGCTCTTGAATCGGGCGATGCGCTGGCGGTTTCGTTCCAGTGGATTACCCTGGATCGGTTGGAGCTGCGCGCCACCCTGGATAAACTCGGCGATGGCATACCCGGCCCGGCGTCCAAACACGGATGCACCCAGCAGGCTGTTGGTGCCCAGGCGATTCGCGCCGTGCACGCTTATGCAAGCACATTCCCCGGCAGCGTAAAAGCCCGTGACCGGGGTGCCGTCCGCATCGCGGATCACCTGGCCGTTTACATCAGCGGGGATGCCGCCCATGCTGTAGTGCGCGGTGGGCTGGATCGGAGCGGGATGATCGATGATATCAACGCCCGCGAACTTGAGCGCGATTTCGCGCACCTGCGGCAGTCGTTCGAGGATGCGTTCGTGGCCCAGGTGTCGCATGTCCAGGTGAATGCCCTGTCCGTCAGCCTCGACGCCGCGCCCCTCGTCGATCTCGGTTTGTTCCGAGCGGCTGACGATGTCGCGCGGGGCCAGCTCCATCCGGTCCGGGGCGTAGTCTTCCATAAAGCGGTCGCCGCTGTTGTTGACCAGGTACCCGCCTTCGCCGCGACACGCCTCGCTCATCAGGATGCCGTGCCGGTACAGGCCGGTGGGATGGAATTGCACGAATTCCATGTCCATCAGCGGCACGCCAGCGTTGTAGGCCAGCGCCACACCGTCGCCGGTGTTGGCGGTCGCGTTGGACGTAATGCGCCAGGCCCGGCCATAACCGCCGGTGCCAAACATGACTGCTTTGGCGCGCATCAGGTGCAGTTCGCCGGTGGTGATGTCGATGGCCACCAGCCCCTTGCAGACGTTGTCCTCCACGATGAGGTCCAAAGCATACCATTCGCTGTAAAACTTGACGCCCTGTTTGCACGCCTGCTCATAGACGGTGTGCAGCAGGACATGCCCCGTCCAGTCGGCGGCGAAGTTGGCGCGGGGCACGCTGTGCCCCCCGAACCGGCGCTGGTTGATGCGTCCATCCGGGGTCCGGCTGAAGACGCAGCCCATGTGCTCATAGGTGTAGACGATGTCGATGGCGTCCTGCACCATGATCTTGATCGCGTTTTGGTCACCGAGCCAGGCTGAGCCTTTGATGGTGTCTTTCATATGCAGTTCCCAACTATCGATGGGATCATCGCCGGGGGGAATGGGTTCGAGATCGCCGCGTTTTTCGTTGGGGTTGATGGGGCGCACGTTGTTGAGTGCGGCAGCGATGCCACCCTGAGCAGCGCCACTGTGAGAGCGCAGGGGATGCAGCTTGGAGAGGATCGCGACGTCTGTGACCCCCGCCTGGCTGGCAATCATGGCGGCCCAGGTGCCCGCCAGTCCAGCGCCAACGACAAGGACATCATGGGTGATGTCGGATGATTGTGACATAAAATTTCCCTCAAAACACTAGTTTGTTAACAACACTTCATCGAAAAAAGGTAAATCGTGCGGCACAGCCTCCTTTCAACCTCCTCACCACGCGCTATACACGAATGCTACACCGAAACCGGCAGGTTGTCATGTTGGAGTTGGCAGGCTTTTGTGGGAAAGAAAGCACAGACGCGGCCCTGCCCGCGCCGATCCGTTCGGTAACCGCCACACGCAGACTGGGCTGTGGTTTAATAGGCGGCGGATAGATCAAAAGTGTCGTTAATGTCATGCTTTACAAGCACCTTAAACTATGCTAAGATGGGGCACCTTATTCAAACGGACCCGGATCGCCCTGGCAGGCGGTCTCTTGTTTTTTGTGTTTGCCATGCTAAGCGAATCCACACAGCTCAGGCTGTGTTTTTGTACACAAATTCAACACTACCATTTGATGGTGCGCCTGCCAACAATATGACACGATGAGTTTTGATGATGGCACTGGCCAGCGCACTGATTGAACCGAGAGTGTTAGGGGCGCGAATGTACGGAGGTAGCAACAATGACTGACGAAGTCCACTATTTGACGCTTGATGGTCAAAAAGAACACGAGGAGCGATTGGCCTATCTGCGCAATGTCCGGCGTCAAGAGGTGGCTGAACGATTGCGGCTGGCGCTTGAAGAAGGCGGTGAACTGGTAGAAAACGCCGAGTATGAAGACGCCAAAAACGAGCAGGCCTTTATCGAAGGCGAAATCTTGCGCCTGGAAACGATCCTAAGCAATGCGCAGATCATCGAAGACAATGGGCCCAAAGACACCGTGACCCTGGGCGCGAAAGTGACCGTGCAGGAGGTGGGTACGGACTTTGTCGAAGTGTACCATGTGGTCGGCGCTGCGGAGGCCAACCCGCGTGAAGGGAAGATTTCCCACAAAAGTCCGGTGGGCAGTGCGTTGATGAACCACAACGTTGGTGAGCGCGTGGTGGTCAATGCGCCCGACGGCGACATCGTCTTCGAAATCAAAGCGATTGATTAGGCCCTGGTATGTTCCAGAGGCCGCTACCTGCCCATGCCAGCTAACGCTCGCGTGGGCATTGTTTTGAACCCCAGCCAGCAACAGGAGTTTGCCAAACACAATGTGGGAGCCAACGAATAACCTGGAACGAGATCGCCTGGATAAGCTTACACGCCTGCGCGAAACGGGTGTGGTGCCCTATCCCAACCGGGCCGACCGCACACACACCACCCGCGCCGCGATTGAGGCGTTCGAGGCTGTTGAGCCAAACGACCCCGAAGCCGCCGAGGCGGTTGAGGTAACGGTATGTGGTCGTATCGTCCGCCAGAATCTGAAGGGCAAAATCTACTTCGCACATATCGAAGACGGTGCCGGGCGCGTCCAGCTTTTTGTGCGGATCAACAATGTCGGCGACGAGACCTTCGACATCATCAAGAACATGTTGGACCTCGGCGATTTTGTGCAGGCCAGCGGAAACATGATGCGCACGCGGACCGGCGAGGTGAGCGTGTTGGTGCGCGAGTTGGTGGTGCTCTCTAAAGCGCTTAGCCCGTTGCCCGTGATCAAGGAGCGCGTGGGCGAGGATGGCCAAACGGAACGCTATGGCGAGTTTAGCGACATAGAAGAACGCTATCGCCAGCGCTATGCCGACCTGGCCGTCAACCCGGACACGCGCGAGGTCTTTCGCCGCCGGGCGCGCATCATCAGCACGATGCGTCGCTTTCTGGAAGGTGAGGATTTCCTCGAAGTTGAAACGCCTATCCTGCAGCCGATCTACGGTGGTGCGGCGGCGCGTCCATTTGTCACCCACCACAACCAGCTACACCAGGACCTGTTCTTGCGCATCAGCTTCGAGCTGTATCTGAAGCGACTGCTGGTGGGTATGTACGACGCAGTGTACGAGATCGGGCGCGACTTTCGCAATGAGGGCGTCAGCTTCAAGCACAATCCGGAGTTCACGCAGGTCGAGTTCTATCGCGCCTACGCGGACTACCACGACATGATGGACATCACCGAGCGCATGGTGGCCACCATCGCCGAGGAAGTGCTGGGCACAACCACGATTGCGTTTGAAGGCCACACGATCAACCTGGCTCCCCCCTGGCATCGCATTTCGCTGCGCGATGCGATCAAGCAGCACGCCGAGATCGACTACGTGGAATATCCGGAGGCCGGAGCGCTGTACCAGGCCATGCACGACTCCGGGATCGAGGCTTCCCCGAACGCAACCTGGGGCAAACTGGTGGATGTGCTGCTGGGCACGGTAGTCGAGCCAACCCTGATCCAGCCCACATTTATCACCGATTACCCGCGTGATATCTCGCCCTTCGCCAAGATGGTGCCTGGGGACGAGATGCACGTCGAGCGCTATGAAATGTTCATTGGTGGTATGGAGATGGGCAACGCCTTCACTGAGTTAAACGATCCGCTGGACCAGGAAGCGCGTTTTGTCGAGATGAACCGCCTGTATGCGGATGAAGACGACGAGGCCACCCCGGTGGACGAAGACTACCTGCGCGCGATGCGCTACGGTATGCCACCCTGTGGTGGGTGCGGGATCGGCGTGGACCGGTTGGTCATGCTGCTGACGGGCAAAAGCACGATCCGCGAGGTGCTGCTCTACCCGCATCTGCGCGAGCGGTAGCCAACCCGGTCAAACTGGATGATAATGAGCGGTACCCGTGTGGTGCCGCTTTTTTCTCGGAACTGGACAATCTTTCGCGGCTGAAGATAATAATAGTTAATGCTTGGAGGTATTATGGCCAGTTCTAAATCTTTATCGGACAGTTTGGATTTTCGCGCCATCCTGGATGGCCTGGGGCACGGCGTCCTGATTTTCGACACCGA
>JAADYV010000338.1 GCA_010092855.1 Chloroflexota bacterium
ATCTCGACGATGACATTGCCGACAATGCCGCCGGCTGGGAAGAAACCGCCGATGACCGGCTGGAGCAGCTCGACGCCTTTGGCGTGATCACCATTCCGGAAGGCTTTGGTGCACAACTCCGCGCCAACGACTCCGTCACCATCCAGTACAAGAGCAGCGCCGATCTCTCCGCCCCGACGCTGGCCGAGCAAAAAATCGATGCCGCCGTCAGCCGCATGGGAGGTACGGTCGCCATCGCCAACCTGACGGTGGACGTGGCCGCCACTCACTTCGCGGGACTGGACGACGAGGACACGCGCGAAGCCGCCTTTGATACTGCGCTGGCCGAAGCGGAAGCCGCCTGGCAAACCCAACAACCGGTCACCGTAAACGAAGGCGAATCCGACGAACGCGGCGAGGCCATCGGCTTTAACCAGAGCGGGCCTGGCACGGCGGTGATGTTCGTGCTGATCTTCATGCTCAACGCTTCGACGGTGCTGGTCGGCGAACGCGAAGAAGGCACGCTCCAGCGCCTGTATACGCTGCCGGTGCGCAAGTGGCAGATCATCGCGGGCATGATGGTCGGGCAGTATGCGTTCGGCGTGCTGCAATTTTCGATTCTGGTCGGCTTCGGCACCATCTTCGGTGTGGAATGGGGCACCAACATCCCCGGCCTCGCGCTGCTGATGCTGGTCTATACGCTGGCGTGTGCCGCGTTGGGTCTGGCGCTGGCGACGGTGGTGCGCACCTCGGCCCAGGCCAACAGCATCAGTCTGCTGCTGGGCCTGACGCTTGCGCCGCTGGGCGGGGCGTGGTGGCCGCTGGAGATCGTGCCGGACTTCATGAAGACGGTCGGACACCTGTCGCCGGTCGCCTGGGCGATGGACGCCTTTAACGAGCTGATGTTCTACGACGGCACGGTGCTCGATATCGCGCCAATGCTGAGCGTACTGCTGGTGATGGCCGCGGTCTTCTTCACGTTTGGCTCGTTCAACTTCCGGTACGAATAGGTTTACCCTATCCCCGTGCAACCTGCCGGTTGCGTTTCCCCCTTCCCCACACACAGAGAAAGGGGGTTAGTCACCTTTGCGCACAGGAACTATTAAGCCCCTCTCCGTTTACGGGGAGGGGTTTGGGGAGGGGTAAACTCCACAAAACATCCCCCCGTCACGTAACCTGGCCCAATCAAGTAGATCACACACGATCTACCGGTGCGCTCCGTTTGGTATTTTTGCCCAAAACGAGTCTGGTTTTGTTGGGCACGCTACCCAAAACCGGGACGGCGTGGCACAATGGCGAGAATCGCTTTGGGAAAACACTTTTGTGGCAAGGACACACGATAATGGTTGACTACATGCAGTACTTCACCGAACGGCAGGCCAGCATGGTCGCCACGCTGCGCGAGCTGGCGGCGTTTGAATCACCCTCGACCAGCAAAACGCACGTCGATCTACTGGGCGAACATGTGGCCGGGATGTGCCGCGCGATAGGGGGCGAAGTCACGACGATCCCGCGCGAGGCGGTGGGCGATGTGCGCGTCGCGCAGTGGAACGCAAACGCGCCCGGCAAGCCGATCATGCTGCTGGGCCACCTCGACACGGTGTGGCCGGTGGGCACGCTGGCCGACATGCCCATCCGCGAAGAGGACGGCATTCTGTACGGGCCGGGCGTGATCGACATGAAAGGGAGCCTCACACTGGCGCTGGAAGCGATCCGCTGTTTGCACACTCACGACGCCCTGCCCCCGCACCCGATCTGGTTCTTCTTCAATTCGGACGAGGAAACCGGCAGCGTCTATACCCGCGACCTGATCAAAGACTGGGCGGGCCGCGCCGGGCTGGTGCTGGTGCTGGAACCGGCCACCCCGGAAGGTGCAATCAAAATCTGGCGCAAGGGCATCGGGCGCTACACGCTGCGTATCACGGGCCGCGCCGCGCACTCTGGTTTCGCGCCGGAAGAGGGCATCAACGCCCTGATCGAAGCCGCGCACCAATCGCTCGCCATCCACGCCCTGAACGACCTGCGCAACGGCACCTCCGTCTCGGTGACGCAGCTTTCCGGCGGCATGGCGATCAACGTCATTCCGCCCAGCGCCGAGATGACGATGGATCTGCGCTACCTGAAAGCATCCGAAGGCGAGCGGGTGGACGCGGCGCTGCGCGACCTGGTGCCGGTGTTGCCCGGCGCGCAGATTGAACTTGGGGGCGGGATTGATCGCGGGCCGATGGAGTACGATGCGCAGATGGAGCGTGTCTTCGGGCAGGCGCAGCAGTTGGCCGCCAAACTGGGCTTCGAACTGCACGGCGACGGCAGCGGTGGCGCGAGCGATGGCAACTTCACCGCCGCGATGGGCATTCCTACGCTCGACGGTATGGGGCCGGCGGGCCGGGGACTCCATGCCGCCGACGAACAGGTTTTCATCACCTCAATGCCACGCCGGGCCGCGCTGTTGGCCATCATCCTGGCCGAGTGGGACATGGCGGCGGTGTGACGGGGGCGCTACACCGGCCAGTCGCCGACCGAATAGGCCACGGCCAGGCCGGACGGCCCCACATGCGCGGTCAGCACGGGCGTGGTCTGGGCTTTGTCCAGGTAGACGCAGTCCAGCCGCTGCCGGAGTTCGTCCATGAGCTGGTCAGCCAGGTGAAAAGAATACTCATCGCTGTAGAGCGCCAGCGCGCGGATCGCGGCCTGCGCCCCAGCCTCGCGCACAGTCTCGCGGACAAACGCGCCCACGGCTTTGGCCAGGCTGTTGACGCGCTCTTTGGTGGGCACATAGGTACCTCTGGTCTCGCCGGACTTGCTGACGGTGATAATGGGCTTGATGCGCAGCGTGTGTGCGACGTGGTAGCTGACGCGACCAATCCGCCCGCCCCGGTGCAGGTATGTCAGGTCGTCCACACAGAACAGGAAATTGGTCGCTTCGAAGGTCGGTTCCAACAGCGGCACAATCTGCTCGATGGTATACCCGGCCTGGGCCGCACGCGCCGCCATGAGCACCAGCAGCCCCAACCCGCCGGAGACGGTCTGGCTGTCCCACACCTCGATCCGCTGTTGGTTCTGCAGTTGCACTGCCGCGCGCCGGGCACGCGCCACCGTCTGGCTCAGGCCCTGGCTGATGTGAATCGACAGGATCGGTTGGTCCTCAGCTCCAGCAGCCTGGTAGCGGGTGACAAAATCCTCGACAGCCGGCGATTCAGTGGAGGGTTGGACATCACCTTGTTCCAGCCGCGCCAAAAACGCAGCCATATCCATGTCTACGCCGCTGGTGTATACCTCGTCACCAAACATCACCTTGAGCGGGACCGAGTGAATATTGTATTGTTCGTAGGCGGCAACGGGCAGGTCGCAGGTTGCATCGGTGAAGATGCTCGGGGCTGTCATGGATTTGGGTCTCCTTGTGCTGTGTGCTGGTGGGGCATACCCATAGTGTAGTCGAACCGGGTTGAAGCGCAATGGGCAGCAGGACCAATCCCGCCGGATGGATGGGCGAAACACCCCCATTTGCGTTATGCTTTGCTTGATGATACTGGCACTACACAGGGGAGTTTCTCATGGCTACTGATTACGATGTCGTCGTGCTGGGCGCGGGTCCAGGCGGGTACGTGGCTGCCATCCGTTCGGCGCAACTGGGGTTGAAGACCGCCATTGTCGAAAAGCAGTGGTGGGGCGGTGTGTGCCTGAACGTGGGCTGCATCCCGTCGAAGGCGCTGCTGCGTAATGCGGAACTGGCCCACATCGTCCAGCACCGCATGAAGGAATTCGGCTTCCAGACCCAGGGCGACGTCAACGTGGACTATGGCGTGGCATACGAACGCAGCCGCAAGGTGGCCGACCGGCTGGTGAAGGGAGTCGGTTTTTTGATGAAGAAGAACAAGATCGACACCTACGACGGCTGGGGCACCATCCAGGATAAATCCACCGTCGAGGTGGCGCTCAACGATGGCGAAACGGTCACGCTGCGCACCAAGAACCTGGTCATTGCCACCGGCTCCGAGGTGAACTTGCTGCCGGGCGTAACGCTCTCGGACCGTGTGATCACCTACCTGGAAGCGATCATGTCCGATACGCTGCCCAAGAGCATCGTGATCGTAGGCGCGGGCGCGATTGGCGTCGAGTTCGGCTATATCATGCACAACTACGGCGTGGACGTGACCATCGTCGAATACATGCCGCAGGTGCTGCCGCTGGAAGACCCGGAAGTGGCACAGGAACTGGCCAAACAGTTCAAGCGCGCCAAGCTGAAGGTCATGACCGGCACACCAATGGAGTCGGTGGAAGACACCGGCAGCGGCGTGAAGGTCACGATTAACCACGATGGCAAGACCGAGGTGCTGGAAGCGGAGCAGGCGATGATGGCGACCGGGTTCAAGCCGCGCCTGGAAGGCTACGGACTGGAGAACATCCAGGGCCTGAAGATCACCGAGCACGGCGCGATTGACATCGATGAGCGCATGGCAACCAATGTGCCCGGCGTGTGGGCCATTGGCGACGTGACCGCCAAGCTGATGTTGGCCCACGTCGGCAGCGCGATGGGCCTGATCTGTGCCGAGAACATCGCGGGGGTCGAAACGACCACGCTGGACTACACCATGATGCCGCGCGCTGTCTACTGCCAGCCGCAGGTGGCTTCCTTCGGCTATACCGAGCAGCAGGCCCAGGACGCGGGTTACGAGATCGAGGTGGCCAAGTTCCCGTTCCAGGCCAATGGCAAGGCGCTGGGGCTGGGTGAAGGTGTCGGTTTTGCAAAGGTTATCAGCGACAAGCGCTACGGCGAAATCCTGGGCGCGCACATGATCGGCCCGGACGTGACCGAGCTGCTGCCCGAACTGACGCTGGCGCAGCGCTGGGAACTGACCGCGCACGAGATCGCGCGCAACGTACACGCGCATCCCACCCTGTCCGAAGCGCTGATGGAAGTGGCGCACGGGCTGGAAGGGCACATGATCCACCTGTAGGCGCGTGTATCATCGGCGTCGGTCCGAGGCTGGAAAACGCCTGCCACAATCACGTGCTTTCGCTTCTGTAATATATTCGCTCGTAGGGACGTTATTGTGTCAACTAAATGTTGGATACCCCCCTACCAAAAACGGCGTTTTCGACCTTTTAGGATTGTTTTAACCCCTATTGGATCAAAATGGATAAATTCGATCATAAGTGACTCGTATCTTTTCCACTAAACCAGCTCGCAGGCGATACATGGCTTGCTGGGGGACTTAAAAGCAGTAGGTGTGGCTTCAGCAGACTTCCGATTATGTAGCTGCGCGGCTTTGAGCCCGCAGCGCATGAGACGCAATGCTTTCCTCACCAGAGAAAGCAAGGCGGGCAGCAAGATATGGGTAACGCCTAGCTGGTGGTAGAGAGAGTGACACTCCCCACGGATAAATCCGGGGGCTTCTGACGGACGCTTGCCCTTACCTGTCTGCTGAAGAGGCAGGCAGCGGGGCTACGTTAACCGGCACGG
>JAADYV010000339.1 GCA_010092855.1 Chloroflexota bacterium
CTGGCCGCCGTTATCCTGGCGTACAACGAGGAAAACCATATTCAGGACTGCGTGCGCAGCGTGACGTGGACGGACCGGGTGGTGATGTTTGCCGACACGCGCAGCAGCGACCACACGGTGGAGTTGGCCCAGGCAGCGGGGGCCGACGTGATCCAGCACCCGTTTGAGAATTTCGCCGCCCAGCGCAACGCCGCGCTGGAAGCGGTTGATGCGGAGTGGATTCTGTTTGTCGATGCAGATGAACGCTCCAGCCCGGAGCAAGCCACCGAGATCCGCGCCCTGATCACCAACCCGGATATCGACGGCTATTGGGTACCCCGCCACAATTACATCTTCGGCAAGCTCACGCGGCATACGGGCTGGTATCCGGACTACCAACTGCGGCTGCTGCGGCGCACCAAAGCGCGGTATGATCCGGAACGGCAGGTACACGAGTTGGTGCTGCTGGATGGCGAAGCGGGATACCTGCAAGAGCCATTCGTGCACTACAACTACGACAGCGTCCGGCAGTTTCGGGTCAAGCAGCAGCGCTACGTGGCCTACGATGCGCGCATGTTACACGAGCAAGGCGTTCGTCCCCGACCTCATAAATTCCTCACCCAGCCCGCGCGCCAGTTCTGGTGGCGGTTTGTGACGCTGTGCGGCTACCGCGATGGGCTGCACGGGCTGCGCCTGAGCCTGTTGATGGCGTGGTACGAGCTGCAAAAGTATGTGCACCTGCGGCGGCTGTCGTAGTGATCAACCGTGATCAACTGCCCTGCTTTCCAGCCCCTTTGCGCCGCAAAGCAATGACATCGGCCAGGGCATATAACCCACCCGACACGACCCCGTGCCCGCCCAGCAAGACCGGAATCGGCGCGTCAGCCGCTGCCTGAGTAAACGTTCGCAGCCAGGGATCATGCAGATCATCCATGAGATACAGGTCGGCGGCGAACCGCTCCGCCGCGCTCGGATAACGCCCCGTCGCCGCCATCAGCACGCGCGAGTCCATGATCACCGCATCAGCCAGCGACGCCAGCTCTGCGAAAAACGCTTCTGGCCCCAGCAGCGCCAGCATTCGCCCCAACAGCGAATCGACTTCGCCCCGGTTCAGGCGCTCGCTGGCCACCATGCCGCGCTCCTCGGAATAACACCGAATCCAGCACTGGGTTGCTTTGCTGAGTGCCTGCCATGCTAACGGCGATACCCGGCCCACCAGCGCCACACGGCTGCCATCGCGAGCGGCCACGTCGATGATGTCATTTACGGGCACACGATCCAGCAGCGGATGTTGCAGCGCTTCGCGCAGATGCGGTGGGCATTCGGGATGATGCCGGACGATAGCCAGGTCGGATGGCGTGTCGAGGTCCATGCTGGATGCAGGCCGCACGCCCGACAGCACGCGCACGTCAAAATCCCAGTTTTCCTGTAACATCCACGCCAGGCTGTTGTCGCGTTCGGCCTGGCGGATGATGGGCAGCGCCTCCTGGACATGACTGATCCCGATCCAGTCACTGGAATGCAGGTTATTGGTCAGCGCGATGTTGGGCGGGATTTTCGACTCGCGTCCATAGGCAGACTGGTACAACATCCCGTGCATCAGGCCGATCATGTCCTGGTTAAGCAGCGGCGCGCTACCTGCCCCAAAGTAGATCACCGGGGAAAGTGAATAGGTTTCGATCAAACCGGCCAGGCGTTGCCCGAAGTGAAAACCGCCGTTTTCCACTGCATCCACGTCGCAGATGATATTGGGGACACCGTCCAACCAGTCGAGGTCAGGTCCAGCCACGATAACCGGCTGGATGCCTTGCGCATACAGCACGTCCAGCAAATCCAGCACCGCCGCCTGAATCGCGTGGTAGACGAGGTGCTCTGGCGGGGTGGTTCCTCCCGGCCCAACCATCACCACAGCACTCACCGTTTCCAATTGCATGATGTGTTTTCCTTAGCGAACAAAAAGGCCGGGGGTGAGTAGATCACCTCCGGCCAGCGAACACTACTCGTGGGCCTTACGTGAGATCGGGTTCGAGCACGCCATAGTTGCCGTCTTCGCGACGGTAAAGGACTCCCAGCTGTGCGGTTTCGGCATTGAAGAACAAGAAGAAATCGTGCCCCAACAACTCCATCTGGTCGATAGCTTCCTCTTCACTCATCGGCACCAGCGCAACGTGTTTGCGGCGCACAATACTGGTCTTGTCTTCGGCTTCCTCTTCGATCTCGTGTTCAAGCGGCAGTGGCTCCATTGCGGCCAGTTCGGCTTCGGAGGCCGCATAGCGCCCAGCGCCTTTGCGTTTACGTTTGCCTTTATAGCGCCGTATCTGCCGGTACATTTTGTCGAGCGCCAGGTCAAGTGCCGCATAAGGGTCTGGCTGCCGTTTCTCTTCCGCCCGCAAGATAACGCCGCGCTCGTTGCGGACCGTCAACTGGGCGATGCTCATGTCCTCGCCTTGCTTGCGCTTTTCGACCGCCATGTCGACGCGCACTTCCTGGATATTGGGCAGATACCGATCCAGTTTGTTGACCTTCTTCTCGATATAATCCTGCAATCGAGGTGTAAGATCAAGGTTCCGCGCATGAATTTTCAGTTCCATAAACCTACTCCTGTAATTTGAGATAGATACAACGCTGCTCTACGACACGTAACCCTGCTGCTACATGTTTTGCATATCCGGGCCAGAGCCTGCTGCCCCGGCAACCGTTACACCCCAAACCTGCCCGGCACCTGCCGCACGAAGTGCGCGCGCACATTCGCTCATTGTTGCCCCGGTTGTCAACACATCGTCTACCAGCAGCACGCTTTTGCCGCGTACCACCTCTGGCCGTGCAGTAAACGCATCGGCCACATTTACGCGCCGTTCCTGGGCATTCAAATGCACCTGGCTAGGCGTTTCGCGTGTCCGCAGAATCGCTGCTTCATCAAAAGCCCAACCCTGGTCCTGGGCCAGAACCTGCCCCAAGAGCGCTGCCTGGTTATAACCGCGTTCTTGCTGGCGCGCGGCATGGAGTGGCACGGCTGTCACGAGGTCCACTGGCCAGAAGGAATCTGCCAACCCCTCAACCAGCAACATACCAAGTGGTTCGGCCAGGCGTGTTTGCCGGTCATATTTGAAGGCGTGAATCGCTGCGCTGAGTGCGCCGGTGAAGTTGGCGCGCACTCGCACAGCATCAAAGGCTGGCAAGGAGCGGGGGCGATGCGGTTCCAGCGTGGCGAGGCAATGCCGGCACAAAAAACTCCCGACACGCTCACAGTTGACACAGTGCGGCGGAAAAAGCAGGTCCAGTCCCACTGTTGCAACCTGGTGTACCAGGAGTCGAATGTGATTGACAGGCAGTACGCTTCGCGACATGATGCCCTGCCTGTGATCTAATTGGGTCTTCAAGTCATCAATATCTAGTGCAGAGTCCGGTCCAGTGCTAAAAGTTCCCTACAACGCCAGTGTCGATCAAAATGATGATGGATGGCCCCAAGAGCACGATCCAGATCGACGGGAAGATCAAGAGCACCATCGGGATCATCATCTTCACCGGGGCTTGCTGCGCTTTTTCCTGGGCCCGTTGGCGCCGCTTTACGCGCATCTGGTCCGACTGGATGCGCAAAATCTTAGCCACACTCACACCCAATTGCTCGGCTTGAATCAGAGCCGCGACAAAGCTGGTGACGTCCGGCACATCCATACGGCGCGCCATATCGCGCAACGCTTCGCCACGTCGTTTGCCCAACTGAATTTCCTGCAGCACACGGCCAAACGCAATCGCCAGGTCATCGTCCCACTTCTCATATACTTTGCCCATCGCCTGCTCAAAGCCCAGACCGGCCTCTACGCAGATGGTCAGCAGGTCGAGAGCATCGGGCAGCGATTTGACGATGCTGTCCTGGCGGCGGCTAATCTGGCCTTTAAGCTGTAGTGCGGGCAAAAAGTAGCCCAGCGCAGCCCCGCCAACCGTTCCCAGAACACCTTTGACCACACCCCAGTCGGTCACAAAGAAAAACAGGACAAATGCGCCGATGCCCAGGGCCAGCGTCAACACAATCCGCTGTCCAAAGAACGTCATCGGGTCCATACTTTCGGTTTTCCCGGCGAGTTCAATCTGGCGGCGGATTTCTTCGATTTGGTTTTCCGGCGTGAACTGCATCGCAAAGGCCGCCAGCGCCTTGTACATCGGTACGATGACGCGCTCGCGGGTACCAATGGACAGCTCGATCTCTTCTAGCGATGACGGAAGTTCGCGGTCACCGTATTCAGCCAGGCGCTTTTCCAGCGGGTCTTCACCGGTATCACCGCGAATGCCGATGATGATCAACCCGCCCAGCAGTACGGCACCAATACCGACTAGTATTAGAATACCCACCAAACCCATATCGCGTGGCCCTCCTAATCAACTATCCTAATGTTAGTAATCAATCTGCACGATTTTTTGGATCAGGGCCGCACCGGTGCCAATCAGCGCCAACCCGCAGCCCAACATCGGCCAGCCACACATGCGATTTTCAATCAAACCACCCATATAGCCCGGGCTGATGATATAGAGGAAAATCGTCAGCGCAATCGGCAGCAGGGAGATGATCCAGCCGGTGATGCGTCCCTGCGAGGTTAACACGCGGATTTCGCCTTCGAGCTTCACGCGGTCACGAATGGTGTGCGCAATCGCTTCGAGGATTTCGGCCAGGTTACCACCGACTTCGCGCTGGATGTTGACGGCTGTATTCACCAGGTCCATGTTGTTGTCGGGCATCCGTTCGTACAGGTGGTCCAGGGCATCTTGCATGGGAATGCCCAACTGCACCTCTTGTACCACGCGCTTGAATTCGATGGCGGTGGGTTCGGCAGCTTCTTTGCCGATGGCTTCCATTGACTGCAGCACGGAATACCCCGAACGCAGCGCATTTACCCACAGGCTGAGTGTATCTGGCAGTTGCTCGCCAAAGGCGCGCAGCCGCTGCCCTTGTTTGCGCGCGACATAGAAGCGGGGCACAAACAGCCCGCCGATGCCGGCTACAATACCAATGATGGGATTGGCGAACACGAACGTGCCGACAACGGCCATGCCAATGCCGGAAATGACGTGCAGCGACATATATTCCGAAACGGTCAGCTTGAGATCCGCGCGTGCCAGCTGGACCCGCCACTTTTCGGCGAAGCCGCGCCCGGCCAGAGCAGAATCCAGGCGTTTAGTGAGGGCGCTGGGTTCGTCCTCCAGGTCATCGTCGAGTTCATCAAACTCGGCCAACAAACTACCACTGCCGTATTCGGTGGTGTACCGCCCCAGGCGCTGTTCAATGTCTTCTGGACCACCCCGGCGCAGGCTGATGATACCTACCACCAGAATGATCACCGCCAGTATGCCAGCTACTCCAGCGATAATGATTTCCATACCACACTGGCCTCCTCTGCCAACTCTATTTTACCATTAAACCCACCATGAACAGGGAGTGTTTGGACAAATGTTTGCGAATCAGAACACTCCCTGTAGGATAGCAGGGTTAAGGGTTGATCAGGTCGTGCTGGCGCTTGCCCACAGGTGTACGTTGTTGGCCTGCGAAAATGCCAGGACGTCCTAATAGCGCGATGCACCGATGCCGAAGACCGAAGGTGGCAGGTGTACGCCGGCATCCTCGATGCGGTCGATGAATTTGGGCCGCAGACCTGTAGGCCGGATACGACCGATCACCTTGCCAGCTTCGAGGCCCGTCTGTTCAAATTCAAAGATATCGGACATCGTGATCACGTCACCCTCCATACCCTGGATTTCGGTGATCTTCACGATTTTACGCGACCCATCGCGCATACGTTCCTGGTGCACGATCAGGTCGATAGCCGACGCGACCTGCTCACGGATCGCGCGCACCGGCAGGTCCATACCTGCCATGAGGCACATCACTTCAAGCCGCGAGAGGGTATCGCGCGGGCTGTTGGAGTGCGCCGTCGTCAGCGACCCTTCGTGGCCGGTGTTCATGGCCTGGAGCATGTCCAGCGCTTCACCCGAGCGGCACTCCCCGACTACGATGCGGTCGGGCCGCATACGCAAGGAGTTCACCACGAGGTCCTGAATGGTGACCGCGCCGCGACCTTCAATGTTGGGTGGGCGGCTTTCCAGCGACACTACGTGTTCCTGGCGAAGCTGCAATTCCGCCGCGTTTTCAATGGTGACGATACGTTCGTCGTTGGGGATAAACCCCGACAGCACGTTAAGCAGCGTTGTCTTACCCGATCCTGTACCGCCGGAGACGACACAGTTCAGGGTGCCGATCACGCAGGCGCGCAAGAACTCGGCAACCTCGGGCGTCATCGACCCAAAGCGAATCAGGTCCTCAACGGTCAGTGGTTTTTTGGAGAACTTTCGGATAGTGATGGTCGGGCCACACAGCGCAATGGGCCGGATGACGGCGTTTACACGCGAACCGTCCTGCAGACGGGCATCCACCGTCGGCGAGCTTTCGTCAATACGACGACCCAGCGGTGCGACGATCCGGTCCAACACACGCAAGACGTGGTCTTCATCTTCGAAAGTCACATTCGAGCGGGTCAGGTTACCCTTGCGCTCGATGTAAATGTTCTTGGGGCCATTGACCATAATTTCGGTAATGGTGTCATCGGCCAGCAAACGTTCGAGCGGCCCCAGGCCGAGGATTTCGGCCACAACCGCGTCGAACAGCCGCTGCCGTTCAGCGCGCGCCAATACGATGCTTTCTTCCGACAGAATCGTGGCGAACAGCTCTTCGATGGTGGTTCGGACTTCTGGTGAACGCGGGTCAACGCTGGTGTCCAGTTCGGCCAGCAGCTTGTTCTGCACGCGCACCTTCAGATCGACATAACTACCCGAGTCTTGGCGTCCGGCAGCAGCGCCAGCGGTAGCGGGTACCTGCGTGCGCCGGTTGCGCATCTGGGTCAGCTTGGAGTCTTCTCCTCCGCCCTCTTCGTCCTGTCCACCACGTTCAATACGTCTCAATAACGACATGTCAACCATACCTCCTGAGTTGGGGCTACGATGATTTTCCTACCTACCCACCAAAAATCGCCCGGATTCCACTCTTCGAACGTTGATCGGTTTGTTCTGGGACTTCCTCAATTTCACCGCCTTCGGCTTCTACCTTGCGGCGAATGAGATCGGCGAGGTCGGCCAGCTCACGTGCTGGCGACCGGGTTTTGTTCTTGGCTACCAGCGGCACACCCTGGTTGACCGATGTCAGCACCGATCGCTCGTCGAGGGGAATCTGGCCCACAACGTCGTGCTTCAGGTGCGACTCAATCGAACTGGCTGGCACAGTACCCCGCCCGCGTTCGCGTTCGTTCACGACCCGGTTGAGCACGAACAGGATTTTCTCCGATAAGCCTCCCGGCTGTTCCAGGTTATCGAAGATGTCCAACATTTTGCGGGTGTTGCGCACCGCCGGAATGGTGGGATTGCAGACCAACACAATCCGTTCGGCCACCTCAAACAGCTTCAGTGTCAACTGGTCATATTGGGTGGGTGTGTCGATCACAATAAAATCGAACGATGCCGACAGAATGCGCACGAGCTTTTTGACATCCTCCGGATCAATATCATAGGCTTGTTCCGGATGTGCAGGGCTGACCAACACCTTCAACCCGGTGCCGTGCGTGAACAATACGTTGTTGACGATCTCTTCGTCCATGTCGTTAACAGCTTTGGTCAGGTCGGTGATATTCAGTTGGGGCTGCACATTGAGGAAAGCATCAATATCGCCAAATTGCAGGTCGCAGTCAATCAGCAACACTCGCGTATCCTGGCGCATCAGGGCGGTAGCCATATTGGTGGCGACCGTTGTCGTCCCGGCTCCCCCTTGTGGGCTGTAGACAACAATCACATGTCCCGCGCCTGTGATAGGCGAGATAACCCCACCGGACTGTTGGGAGGTTTGAACGGCGGAGGTGGCGATCGACGTGATCTGTTGTTCTTGCAAGCGAATCGGCTCGTTCCGTTCGTAAACGCGCCGGATAGTGGTGTATAGTTCTTCGCTGGAGATTGGTTTGGTCAAGAAGTCGCGGGCACCAGCCAGCATTGCCTGGCGTAAGTAACCCGGCTCGCTTTGGACCGACATAATCACCACCGCGGCGGTCCGCACTGCCGTGCTGATTGCTTTAGTGGCCGTGATGCCGTCCATGTCGGGCATGTTAATGTCCATCAGGACCACGTCGGGCTTGACTTCGCCCGCTTTTTGCACGGCTTCGCGCCCGGTGCCTGCTGCCCCCACCACTTCAATATCGGCTTCGAAAGCCAACAGCTTACGCAAGTTTTCGCGTGTATCGGGAATGTCATCCACAATCAATACGCGAATGACTTCACCCTCAGGTCCACTACTCATCCGTTTCTACCTCAGCACTCACCATCTAACGACCTGGTTGGAAAGGGCACACAGACAACCTGTGTGCCCCGGCCAACATATGCTCAGTGGATTGACTGCAGCCGTGTTGACGGTGGTGCGCAGTAATGATTGCACCTGGCACGCCTAGGGAAAACAAACCGCCAACTACAGGCAAAATACCAACATCACCTATTCTGTCTCTTCTGAGAGGATCGCACCCAAGAACGTGTACAGCGTGCCCACATCGAAGCGGCGAATACTGGTAATCGGCGGCTCCAGGGCGTAGCCTTGCTTTTCGGGCGGCTGACCTTCTTCGAAGAAGTTCATCATGTATTCCAGGGTTACCGGGTTAACCACATTGCCCGTTTCCGGGGAACTGTGATCGCCGACCTGCCGCAGGGCCAGGGTAATCGGAATCTGGGCATCGACGGCCCAGGTCAGGATCAGCGCGTCCTGTGGCGACACACCCAGCGTGATGATCAATGGGGCGTAAGGTGTGTCGGTGGGGATCGGCGTGGCGTCCTCGTTTTCTTCTGGCGGTGGCGGTGGCGCTTCAATTTCCAGCGGTGTTGGCGTAGGGCCAATGAACCGGCCTCCTTCGGGGAAGTAGCCGATGTGGACCACGAAGGCGTCGGTTACCACGCGCTGCGTCACCAAACGCGGACGCTGTGAGTTTTCGCTCGGCCCCAGCAAAACACCATCAACCGAGACTTCGGTTTCGGTTGTTAGACGCCCCTGTCGCGGTGCACCAATCGATAGCTCCCCGGTCTCAAGCGTGGTGATCAGCGAGAACGTGTTAGGCAAGCGTGTCTGGAAGTTGGGGTCAACGTCCACAAACAGGAACGACAGAATGACGTCCACGTAATCGCCATCTTGAACCGCGTAGGCGACCTGGCCAATACCGGATGGATCGAGCGGAATTGAGATGGCCACGTACTGTCCCAGTTCGTCGGCGCTGACGCTCTCGTTGGCTTCAATATTGGCCAGAATCGCGGCTGCATCCGACCCGCGTTCTGCCAGATCGCCGAGGTCATCGGCCAGGTACTGCCGGAGGATGGGTTGCCCGCGGAAGACATCAGTTCGCAGCACCTTATCGTAGACATCGTCGAAGTTGACGTCTTCGATGTATTCTCCATCGGCGGGCAACGCTTGAACGGGCCAGGGTTGGACACGCAGCCCGTAGATCATGTTCAGTTCTTCACCCCGCTCCAGCCTACCGTCGGGGTTATTGGGGTCTGCAAGATAACTTCCGCGAGGCAAATCCTGCACCGCCACGACGATGTTCTTGAAGAGTGCATCGTCTACTACAGGTTCACCACCGCCGTCGTCGTCATCGTCATCGCCTTGAGCGTCAGGCCCACCGTCTGTTTCGTCGCCACTCTCTTCAACGTTAACGCCAGTGTTCTCGTCACCGGTGTCGTCATCGCCGCCGCGAAACAGAAACAGCACCGCAGCCAACACGCCGAGCAGGACGACTGCACCTATCAGAATAAATATCCGACCTCGCATCTACTTCCTCCCAAAAGGATTGTGCTTGGGTTGGCACAGCAATTCAACTTTAAAGGTTTTTGCTATCCCTAGTGTAGTCTGATGCACGGAATGTGCAAACAGGCCCCTAGTCCTATCGCGTTATAATATTAAAACTTGGGATAGCCCGCATAAAAGACATACAATACGCTCACTGTTTTCCAACCGTGCGCCAAGGCTCTTGTTTGCGTCAGGTAAGATTACAACTGGACTTCTGTGGCGCGGTGACATCCGGCCTCATCACAACTCGTGAGCTAACTGGCGGGTAGCAGAATCACGAACCGGCTGTTTTCGTCTTCCGCGCTGGTGACTTCGAAAGACCCCCCCACTAGCTCAATGCGTTCTTTGAGGGTACGCAAGCCGAATCCCTCCTGGTCTGTGTCGCCGGTCAGCGCCAGTTCAGGATCAAAGCCGCGTCCATCATGGTCTATCGAGGCTTTCAACCACTCCGGCCCCACATCCAGTACGATATTAACATACTTGGCATTCATATTATCCCGGGCATTAGCCATAATCTGCTGGATAGAGCGGAACATCATTACTTCGATATGACTGGGCAAACGACGTTCGTCACCCAGAATGTTCAGTTGGGCATCAATGGCTGTTTTTTCCTGGTAGGCTTCAACATACCGCCGAATAGTGGGTACCAGCCCCAGGTCATCCAACATCATCGGGCGCAGATCGAAGATAAAGTCGCGCACTTTTTGGAAGGTGGAACTGGCGGCGGTCTTGAGGTTATTCAACTCTTCACCGGCCCGGTCTGGGTTGCGGTCAAACAGGCGCTGGCAGATTTCGGATTGCAGGATGAAATTGGTCAATGACTGCGCTGGCCCGTCGTGCATCTGCCGTGCGAGGCGCTGCCGTTCGACTTCCTGGGCTTCCACAATGCGCACAATCGCCTGGGTTGATAGGCTGCCACCGTCCCCTTGTGCGTCCGTTGAGCTAGAAAGCGAACGCGCGGAAAGAATATCGGGCGTAATGCCCTCGACCGACGACAACAATCGGCCCAATAGCTGCTCGAAAACCTGCAGCTCTTCTTGGTTGCCTCGCAGTTTTTCCAGTTGGCCCTGCATGGTTAGCAACCGTGTTTTGGCGTCTAGTGCATCATCGTAGGCGGCCTTGATATCGGAACGCGGAACGGTATCGAAGTTGCTCTCAATTCGTCGCAACTGTGTGCTGATGGCCACGTTGCGTTCGCGCAGGCGATCAACCTCTAACTGGCTTTGTTCGATGAGCTGCTGATTTTCACTCAGGCGGCTCTGAATCTTCTCGTATTCTGCTCGAAACTCAGCGAGTAATTCCTCTTTTGACGTTGTGGCACCCTGAGCCATGTTGCGTCTTCCTTACCCTCATGCGATGCAGTTAATGGCACGATTGCGATTTCAGTTGTTCCGAGCCGTGCGCTGATGCCGGGCAAAAGCCTGCACCAACCTAGTGGCCGTCGACCTGATCATCGGTGCGCACCCAGCCCCGCCGCAACGCATACACTGCCGCCTGGGTCCGGTCGCGCACGTCTAACTTCTTCAGGATCGAGGTCATATGATTCTTTACGGTTTGGTGGCTGATGCCCAGCGACTGCGCGATCTCTTTGTTACTCTTTCCCTGGGTTACAAATTGGAGAATTTCCATTTCACGCGGACTGAGAGGCACGAAATGTTCGCTGGGATCGACCATATACGGACCAGTGGCGGCTTCGACCCCGGCGTCCAACCAGTTTTTAAGCCCCTCTTTGTCAAAGACTTGTTTACCGACCACAAACAGCCCGCGTGCGGCCTGGCGCACGACATCGACCAGCTTGTCTGGCTCGATGTCTTTTGGACAGTAAGCTGCGCCGCCTGACCGCATGGCGTGGAGCACCTGTTCCATGTCATCGTAGGCGGTCAGCAGCACAATCGCGGTGGGCGAATGATCGGTCTTCAGGCGGCTGGTCACTTGCAGACCATTGATGCCCGGCAGGTTGATGTCAAGTAACAACACGTCAGGCTGGTAGGTTCGAACCAGTTGCAATGCTTCTTCCCCACTGGCTCCGGCGGCCACCACGTTGATGTCGTCTTCGGCGGCAAACAGATTGCGCAACCCTTGCCGGAAAACCGGATGATCGTCAACGACCACAATAGAAATAGGACGGGTGGCTGAGCTTGCCTGCTTATTGTTCATGCGAGAGATTAACACCTCAACCTATGACAAACTACAAATTAGTACAATCTTCCCATGTGGGGAGTATACCACAGGAAGAAATGGACCAGCAAGACTGCCGGTTTCGTTTTTCTATACATATGCTCAATTCAATCTTAACAGAAATGGTCCGGCTATTTTTCGGCGCACTCTGGGGGCCATTCCAACCGCAGTTGGTAGATCGCCATGTTGCCGCCGCCTGCGTCAGGCGCATACGGTTCGTTCGTGATAAAGAGTGGCTGCGCGACGTTCTTGTTCTGAGCAGCGTCATATTCCACCGGTCCCAGGCGGTGATCGTCTGGTTCAGCCGGTAACTGATCAGGCAACACCATCAAGTAGCGGGCACAGCGCACCCGCAGCAACCCCATCAGCGCCTCGTGATCAAGGATAATCGGCACCACTTCCGGGCTGACCAACCCGGCCAGGTCCAGGATGGGGCGTGGTGCGTAGTAACCCACTGCGCCGATATCGTGCACGGCCAGCAGTTCGTCTTCCGGCACCAGCTCTGGGTTATCCCGAATCCATTTCGCGGTTTTGACCATCTCAGTGTTGATGATGCGCACATCGCGCCCGTAGGCCCGCGCGCCGATCACCCAGAATGGCACCATAATCAGTAGGGTCGAGAGGGCCAGGCTGCGACTGAGCACGCGCCGTAAGGGGGTGCGTTGGCCAGCTTTGACGATGAGCAGCGTGCCCCCTACCCCATACAGCACGATATGCGGCAGGATGGGAATCACATAGCGGCCATGCTGATAGGGTGCGGGCAGCCGGATGGCGTAGGCAGATACATCCATCACGATCCAGGCCAGCGGCAGCAGCAGCAACACCGCTGTGCGTTCGCCGTGTCGAATGCGGTGAAACAATCTCGCCAGCGCCATCACCACGCCCGGCAGCAGCAGCAGTTGGCCGCCCGCCGAGAGGGGCAGCAGCATTCGCCCGTACCGTTCGAGCAGTGGCAGTTCACGGGCAGGGGCGTTTTCAGCTTGTTTGGCGGCAGAAGTGTTGGGCAGCAGGTCGCCGCTGAGGTTATAGTTCACGGCCACATACGGCGCGACGCCTACCAGCCAGCCGAGACTGACGCCCGCGCCCCAGGCCACATAGGTCCGCCAGCCGTCGCGCAGACTGCCATAGGGCCAGGCCAGCAGCACAAACAGTCCGGCCAACCCTACTAGGCCCACGCCTTCGGGCCGGGTTAACGTCAGCAGCGCCCCAACCAGGCCCAGCACGGCTCCACGCTTAAAAGCATCTACCGGACGGTCGGAAGTTTCGCGTTCGGGCAATTCACGCCAGGTCAATCCCACGACCGCCAGACTGAGGGTGGCGAACAGCATCGTTTCCATACCGGAACTGGCGGCCCAGACCAGGTGCCAGACCAGCACCAGCGCCAGCCCGGTCCACAAGCCCACTGTACGCAGATCGGGAAACAATCGCTCTGCCACTCGCACGCCAATCCAACCCCCACCGGCCAGCGCCAGCACGCCCAGCGCAAAGGTCCACACCATGAACGGAATGCGCAGGACATAGCCAATCGACAGCAGGACGGTGTACAGCGGGGAGGTCGAGGCGACACTTGGTTCGCCGGGAATAAAGGCCCATTCGCCATGTTCGGCCAGGTTGCGCGCGTAGGTCTGGTGAATCCACGAATCATCGAGCGGAAAACCGGCTTCGTCCATGCTGATCGCCGCAATCACATAGACCACCACGCCCACCGCCGCCACCAACCCGATCAGTAGATCGCGCTGGCGCGCCGCGATTCTATGGAGATGGGACAGGCGTAAGAGCCGGGTGCGCTGTGGGCTTGTCGTAGAGGTGGTCATGGCGTTGGCTCCGGCAGTAGGATCTCGAATATGCGCCGGTCATCGGACGGGTCTGCTGTACCTGCATCGTACCACTTGTAGGTGCAGCCAGAAACGTCAGGATGGCACAGAAACGGGTGTGTTTCGTTACCTCGAAACAGGTCGGTGAACGGGGAGGTACGGTTGACATCCAGCACGAGATGCGTCACGCCATACTGGGCTGCAATTTCTGGGATCACGGTCGGTTCGGCGTTGGGCACGACCACGCCCGACAGTCCGGTGTGATAGTACAGGGCTGGGGGATCGTTGACCATCAGCACAGCGTCCGATGGCAGCCCGGCGGCAACATCCTGGTAGAACTTGCCATTGTTGTTCCAATCGTCCAGGCGTGCTGCTGTTAGCCCTAGACTGAGGACCACAGCCAGCGCCACCAGCGCCCCACCAAACACCGCCTGGGCCTGGGCACGCGGCCAGCGCCGTTTGCGCGCTGCCCATGCGATCGTTTCGTCTACGCCCAACAGTCCCAGCGCGGCCCAAAACGGGAGCAGCGCTGACGCAGAATGAAACAGCCCGCCGCGATAGCCCGGATAGGCAAACACAAACGTCATGGCCAGGTGCAGACCGAGCGCATACAGCATCAGGCCCAGCAGGAATGGTTCGCTGCGCCGCCGCCACAAGCCAAAGAGCGCGAAAGGCCCCAGGATCACCCAGGTTTCGACGGCCACAAACGTGCCAAGATTGGTCGTCAGCGCTTCCCACCGCGACCGGAGGATGTTGTCCAGACCCCACTCAAAGAAGTCCGACGCAGACGCGCCAGGGGGATAGTTAGCTATCTCGTTGTAGCCGCGCAGCCAGATGGTGTCCGTGCCGCCGGTGGGCAGGGGGGTGCCGATCACGTCCGCGCTGCGCATAAACCAGGGCAGCATCACCAGCAGGTAGGCTACTACCC
>JAADYV010000340.1 GCA_010092855.1 Chloroflexota bacterium
TCTCAACGGCGAAGACGTGCGCGTGCGGCTGGCGGATGTCGAAGCCAGCAACGGTGTGATCCACGTCATCGGCGGCGTGTTGGTCCCGCCTGCGGAAGCGGCTGAAGGTGAAGCTGTGGAAGCTGCCGAAGCTGAGGTAGAAGCCGAAGGTGAGATGGCCGAGGGCGAGGCCGAATAACCCGGCGGGCAACAGCGCCCACATAACTACCAAAAACGGGGCGTTCCTGTGTGGGGACGCCCCGTTGCATGATGTGCTCAGTTCACTATGCCTAAATCGCCTAATTGATCTGGACCGTGATCGCGGCGGAATATCCTACCCCGTCCGTGTCGATGATGTGTGCCGTAACGATTTCGGTGGCACCCACCGGACCGAGGCAATCCAGCTTGATCTCGAAGCGGAGCGGGTCGAGCAGCAGGGTGTGATAGATGCTGACGGCTGGACCAGTCGACCACGCATCAAAACTACCGATCACGGCGCTGCTGCCGGTGGGCGGAGCATACCGCGCGTTCACAAAGATATAGTCTCCAACCGGGCAGTCTGCAACGGGCGGGGCCAGCAAGCGGCCTGTGAGCGTGCCATCATCTGGCACGGTGTCACCATCCCGGCAGACGGCGGGATTCCACACACATTCCCCGCGCGGGTTGATCATACACTCGATGGCCGGGTAGGGGCCGCAGTCCGCGCAGCTCCCACACGCGCCCCACGTACCAGGTGGCGTGCCGTCCAGGTCCGGGGCCGGGCGGGTGTCGTCATCGGCATCGTTCGCGCCATCATCGGGCGCGGGCCGGGAATCATCGCCCAGCGAGGTGTCATCGGTGTTATCCGGAGGCGGTCCGACCGGTTGGACCGTTGGCAGCGCGCCACACGGGCCAACAGCCGTCACCACCCACGACGCCACCCACGCTTGCCCGGCGGGGTGATCCACCAGGAACCACAACCCGTCGGGACTGAGTCCGCTGGCAGTGAGGGTTTCGCCGGTGGCCAGCGTGCCGCGGACTGCGTATCCCGTGCCGGGACCGCGCCGGACGTTGATGTTGTCCCCGGTTAGTGTGCAGCGTCCTGCCGAAGGATCGGTGGTTGCATCGTCACCAGCAGTGCCATCTGCGTCACCCGCCGCGTCACCGTTAGCAGGCGGCGCGTCGGGGGGCGGGGCGTCCTCTAGGCGCGGGGCAGCGCAGTCGGAGGCGCAGTTGAGCGCGCTCTCGGTCGGGTCGCAGACGCCGTTGCCGCACAGGTCGGGATTGTACGAATCGAACGTGTCGTCGGCTGCACAGTCCGCCGGGCAGGAGAGTCCGCTCTCGTCCGGATCACACACGCCATTGCCGCAGTCCGACCCGCTCCAGGGGCCACAGTCCTGGCTGCACGTGATCAGGTCTTCGCCCAAATCGGTTTCGCAGAGGTCATTACCGCAGCAGTTGGCCATCATCTCCGGGTCCAAACAATCGAGCGGGCAGTTGTCTTCCTCACCCGGCTCGCAGACACCATTGCCGCACGTTTCCATGGCCATCGGCGCAGCGGCGGGCCACTGGGGTGTTTCGGCTTCGCCGGGCGCGTACATCGCCACCGGCAGCCCGGACCCATCGGTGATCATGCCCTGGCCGTTGCTGACCACCATCGCCATACCCACGCCTTCCATTTGGGTATACGTAGGCATGGCACGGACATCCACGTCGGCAGGTGCGGCGGCGGCCTCGGGTTCTTCGCCCATTTCCGCTGCCATGTCGCCCTCTCCGACCGCGTCGTCGGCTGTCGCGTCTTCAGCGGGAGCAGCGGTCGAGGCAGGGGGCACACCCAGGCCCTGGATACGGGGGATAACGTTCACGGCTCCTTCTTCGTTCATGAAGGCCGAGCTGCCATCCGGCTCCACGACCGTCCACCAGGCTGTGCCGCGCACGACAGCAGTCGCGCCGGGAGTGTGAATCTCGAAGCGGTCGCTGGCATCCAGCGCCATCTCGACATTGGTCAGCGTGGTGCCGACCAGCAGATCCATCGAAATGTTCAGGTTGTCGCTCTCCGCATCGGGCAGCGCCAGCGTGCTGACGATGACCAGCGTGTTGGGGCCGACCTCGGTCTGGATGCCTTCAAAGAACCGTAAAAACGCCATCCCGGTGCTCGCGGTGCGGATGCGGTCACCCTCGTTGACCGGGGCGCGGCGCGTCACCGTGCGCCAGCTGGCGTCATCCTGGGGATCGGCGCCGGTGGGCTGCATCTGGACCAGGCCCTGTACCGGGTCCAGAATGGCCACTACATCCTGGGCGTTGGCTGGCGTCGGGAAGAGCTGCAGGCCTGGCGCGGCCACCAGGCTCAGCATAACCAGCAGGTACAGGCTGCGCAGAAATAGTTTGAGCATTGAGTATCCTCCGGTGATATTTAATTGTGCCTCTATCATTGTAGTGCACATCAGGCCGCTTGCGCCACCTACGCCGGCCCGATTTCATAAAAAATTATCAAATCGCGCCCAGTGCTGTACAATGGAACCGGGACGCTTGCCTATCTGTACAACAGGAGCTTTCGTTATGGGCTTTTTAGATTCTATTTCTACTGCCAAAGAAAACCCGCTGACCGTGCTGCTGACTGACTTTCAGGCGCAGTGTACCTTCCGGTCGATGGGGCTGCTGCAAACCTACATCAACGATGACCAGCGCGCGGTCTTTACCCTCAACGACGTGACGCTGCATGGCCTGGTTCCTGGCAACCCGGCAGCCAGCATGGCGATGCCGGAACTGCACGTCACCAAGTCCGGGTGTCATGTGCTGGCCTTCGAATCCCAGTTTAGCCACGAAGAAACCGGCCTGATGCCGCGCGCGGAGAAACTGGTGCTTTATACCTCCCACTACGCGATCCAGGCCAGTTTCCACATGGGCACGGACGCCAACATCAGCGACTTTGCAGCGACATCGAAGGTGATGTTCCTGGGCGGTACGGATGCATATATCTTCCCGCTGTTCCAGCCGCAAGCCGCCATCGTTCAGCAGGCCCCGCTGGTCTTTGTACACCAACAGCAGGTGTATATGCACCACGAAGCATAGGCGGGCAGCGCATCAGGCCAAACGAGGGCGCAGGTTGTGCCACAAACACTACGCCCTCGCGTTTTCTTCAGGCGCAGAACGGCACACCTAACCCGTAATGGGCAGGGTGTAGCCCGCCGGACACGTCAGATTGGCCAGCAGGAAGTCCGCGATCCACGCCCGGACGTCATTCTCCCATTGCACTTGGTACCAGTCTCCGGCACCATTCGCGCCGATCACGGTGACGGTCGTGCCGTTGGTGGCGGCGTCCAGCACATCGAACGTGGTGCCTGGTCCGCTGCGCAAGTTGGCCGCGCCCTCCACGCTGATCAGCGCCGTGCAGCTCTGGACCTCAGGTGGCTGGTCGGCCTGCGGTACCTCGGGCCGGTCTGGTGGAGCGGGGTAGGCGGTGTCGATGGGCGGGTAGATGTCTTTCGGACGCTCATTCGGCGTATAGTTGATGGCCGCCGCGCGCCACCGCAGCCGTTCCGCCGAGAACACCATCGGCACCGGCTGGCTGGTGCTAGGGTTGACGGCCAGCCGCATCTTGCGCTGGAGTTCGAGCATCGACAGCTCGACGGTGAGCTGCTGGCGCGTTTCGTCGAGGAAGACATCGACCGGCATATCGCCCACGCGAATGTTGAGCTGCTCGTTTTCCACCACGTCGTTGATGAGGAAGTCCGCACGCCCTTCCAGTACACCCGCCGCCGTCAATTCAACCCGCACCAGCAGGTCCGCGCCCAGGTCCTGGAACATTTGCGGCGGGTCGGGCGGTTGCAACCCCGTGCTGGCGTCGCCGTCCAGGTCAAGCTGAATGATCCACACCTGTTCCGCCTCGGTGGCGTCTTCCGCGACAGGTTCGTTCATGTTCAACTGGACGCGCAGCGCGCTCAATTCGTCCGGCGTGACGCGCGCCAGGTCGTCCAGCGTGATGCTGCTCTGGCTGATTTCGCCCGCCGGGTTGATGCGCAAACTGAGCGCCGTCTCGCCGCGTCCATCGCTGGTATAGGTGTTGCTGGCCGGTTCGCTCATCTCCAGCGTGCCTTCGTGCAGGTCGATTTCGGTGTCGCCTGTCTCCTCGTCGTGGAAGATGAGGCTGTTAGCCCCGCCTAGCGTAAAGACCGTGTTGGGCAGCTCGAACGTCATCGGGGGCAGGCCGGGCATGTTGGGCATATCGCGCGTGACGATAGTGCTGGTGCCGGTCACAGTCACGCGCACGCCTTCCTCGGGATCATCGAAGGTCACAATCCAATCTGGGCTGTCGAGCCACAGCCATGCACCCTCGTTCATCACCACCATCATCTCACCCTCGCCGGACATGTCCTCGCCCCAGGGGATCGGTGCGCGGCTGCCGTCGCCCATGCGCAGGTAACCCTCGTCGACGGACTCGCCACCGGTCGGCGGGACCATCTGCCCATCCAGCGAAATCGAAACGCCGGTCAGGTCGGCCAGGGCCGCGCCGTCGCTGGTCGCCGGTCCGGTCAGGTTATAGTCCAGCACGTCGCCGGTGGGATCGTTTTGCACCAGGTCCGGCATTTCGGCGCTTTCCGTCTCGTCGTCGTCATCACCCACCGGTTCCGGCACGGGTGTGGGGGAGGGGGTGCGAGTCGGGGTGTTTGCTTCTCCGGGCTCATCCGTTTGCAGCGGCGGCAGTTCTTCCGTTTCGACCGGGGGCAGTGTCGGTGTTGGGGACGGTGTGTTCGCCGTTCCCGGTTCTGCGCCTGGCGGCGGATAACTCAGTGCACAGCGGAACCCGCTGGATTCTGTCGCGTCACTGGAGGAGATGCTGCTGGTAGTCATGCCCGCGCCGGGATCGCTGGCCCAACTCCCGCCCATCAGGTCGCCTTCGAGCACCCATTCCGCTGCGTTGCCGGACATATCGACCAGATAATACGCACTGCGGCCCAGCGGATAGGTCCCGTTCGGCTGGGGACCGTCGGAGTCCAGGTTGGCCTCGCTGCCGGTGAAGCGCTCGCCCCAGGGATAGGTGCGCATCTCGCCCAGCATCGGGTCCCAACCGGCAGCCTTCTGCCATTCGAGCGCCGTCGGCAGCTGCATCCCGGCCCAGGTGCAAAACGCGGTCGCCTGATCCTGGTCCACGCCCAGCACGGGATAGGCCGCGAAATCGAGATCGTCGAAATATGGCTCGTCGTTCAGGTCAGGGATAAGCGGCGGATCGCATTCGCCTTCCGCCACGCACAGCGCATAGTTGGCGTTGTTAACCTCGTACACGCCGATGAAGAACTCAGCGACCATCACTTCTTCGCCGTCCAGCATGATCGCCCCGGCAGGGATGCGTTGCAACGGCAGGTCGGGTGGGGTGGCGGGATCAGAGACCGCGCCCGCGATCAAGCCCGGAATACCCAGGCCCGGCAGCACCAGCGCCAGCGCCAGCCCGCCCACGATGCCCAACGTCACGAACAGAACCACTTGTTTCCTCATTGTATTTGTCATGGTGTGCTCCAAAACTATAGCTTTCAGCGAACAGCCGTCAGCGATCAGGCGAGTTTGTCCCTACGGGTATGCATTCACATCGATTACCGGACGCAGGCCGGGGTTGGTATGGGGGATAGATTGGAGGGGTAGAGGCGAACCTGCGGTTCGTTTGCTCTCCCCTTTTCCCCAGGCAACCAACCATTTCCCTAGACACCAGGCGCTTCGCTTATGTTTCACGTTTCCCTGCATTCCCGCCCCGCCGTTTCTCACCGCAGCAGGCTCCCCATCCCATCTACACACCCAGCGGGCGGAGGTTCGTCTGGTTCTGCCAGAAACGCCGCGATGATGTCCAGCGGGCACAAGTCGTAGTCGGTCACCCCATGTCCCAGGCCGGGGAACGTGAACAGGTAGCTGGTGGTCAGCGTTTCCGCCGCCATCTGGCCCCAATAGGGCGGCGTGATGGGGTCGAATTCGCCGGCGATGACCAACGCGGGCACGTCGCTGCGGACCGGCTGGTCTTCCACCGGGTCGGGATCAGCCAGCCCCCACACCGCGCAGATGGCCAGTTCGGTCAGGATATCGTTTTCGAAGCCAGGGCGCAACTCCGGTGGCAGATCATCCAGCGTGGCCCGGATCGCGTCCGGATCATCGAACGGCACTTCTTCGCCACACTCGACCGCGTAATAATATCCTTCGTTAAGCAGCAGCGGGTCGCGGTACCAGCCGGTCAGCGCCTCGGCCAGCAGCCCGGTATTTCCCACCTGCGCCGCGTGCAGGACGTCCAGGAAGTAGTCCAGGCTGCGCGGCGTGCGCAGCGCCCCA
>JAADYV010000341.1 GCA_010092855.1 Chloroflexota bacterium
CCAAAGAGACTGCGGACATGGTGCTCACGGATGATAACTACGTCAGCATCGTTTCGGCAGTCGAACAGGGGCGCGTGATCTATTCGAATATTCGCAAGTTCGTCTATTTCTTGCTGAGCTGCAACCTGGCAGAAATTGCGGTGATTTTCCTGGCCACCATCTCCGGCGCACCCTCACCACTCAAGCCCATCCAGCTGCTGTGGCTAAACTTGCTGACTGATGGCGCGCCTGCACTGGCACTCGGCGTCGAAAAAGGCGACCCCGATATTATGGATCATCCACCGCGCCCACCCAAAGAACCGATCATCAATCGCGATATGCGCATTGGCATGATTGTGCAAACCATTATCATCACCGCTGCCACCCTGATCGCGTTTGCGATTGGCCACCAGCTTCAACCGGATGATAACTGGAAACTGGCGCAGACGATGGCGTTCGTGACGCTGTCATCGTCAGAGCTAGTGCGTGCCTATACCGCTCGCTCGGAATTGTATGCACTGCACAAAATCGGCTTCTTCACCAACAAGTTCATGCAATATGCGGTCGCGGCATCGCTCCTGTTGCTGCTGGCCGCGGTCTACATCCCGTTCCTGGGCGACATCTTTGAAACAACCGCGCTGAACCTCGAACACTGGCTGTACATGCTACCGCTCATCTTCTTGCCTTCCGTTGTGGCCGAGTTGACCAAAGTCTATCTGCGCGCGATGCACCGCAGAGAAGAAGCTGCAACAGGAGCCACCGCATAGCGCCTTGCTGTGCGAATTGTGGCTTGCGAATTGTAATCCGCTCGTAGGACGCGCTACGGGCGGATTTTTGCGTCTGAGGGCCAGGAAAAAATTACTCGTGATAATAGAGATTATCGCGAGGTAATCGATTGTTAGGTGATCCAGGTGATTGCATCATGATAATCGGGCTTATCGTGCCACTTTCCTTAGCGCTCACTGATTGCATGTGCGTGTGTGGGCAACTAACTCAAGGTTTGGCACACTTGAGGCAGTGCATACTACCGGATGAAAATAATGAAGGCATTCTATTGTGATCATTTCGTACTGCCGCTGCCGGATGGTCACCGGTTTCCGATGCAGAAATATGCGCTGCTGCGCGAGCAATTGATCGCGCGCGGTATTTTGTCATCAAATGACTTGTGCGTGCCGGATGCAGCCACAGATGAGCAAATTCTGCGCGCGCATGATCGCGCCTATCTAGACAAGGTCAAGAACGGGATGCTAACCGCACGCGAAATCCGGCGGATTGGTTTTCCCTGGTCACCGGAGCTTGTTGAGCGTTCGCGGCGCTCGGTCGGTGGTACCATCAGCGCGAGTCGAGCTGCGCTGCGAGATGGTGTCGCCGTCAACCTGGCAGGGGGCACGCACCATGCAGCCCGAGATCATGGGGCGGGATTCTGCGTTTTCAACGATGCGGCTATCGCAGCGCGTGCGATGCAGGCCGACGGTTTAGCCCAGCGCATCGCGGTTGTTGACTGTGATGTACACCAGGGAGATGGAACCGCTTCCATTCTGGAGCATGACTCAACGATCTTCACCTTCTCGCTTCACAGCGCCACCAATTTCCCTTTCCGCAAGCAGCAAAGCGATCTCGACATTGGCCTGGCGGATGCTGCTGGAGATGACGAATACCTGGCTGCACTGCGGGAGGGATTGGATCTGGTGTTGGCGTTGGCTGAGCCAGAACTGGTCATTTACCTGGCTGGCGCTGATCCGTTTGAGGGAGATCGCCTAGGCAAACTGGCGCTCAGCAAGGCTGGCCTGGCGGCACGAGATCGACTGGTGTTAGGCATTAATGTGCCGGTGGCGGTAGTTATGGCAGGCGGCTATGCGCGGCATGTGCAGGATATCGTCGATATCCACCTGGAAACAGTACGAGCAGCGGCCCTGCGCGCAGAAAGTGCCCCGTTTCCAGACTCTCGCCCACCCAAACGGTGAGCGCCACGTGTGGGGAGACGTGGCGCTCTGCGGGTGGGGTGGTGGGATGTCCCAAATAAACTGTTGTCGTCAGTATAAAAAACTTATAGAAAATTGTCAAGCATTTGTGACACGAAATTTATTCGGGCAGCACATCGAAGGATGTAGACGGCTCTGACCGCATCTGGGACAAGCGCCACAAAGCTTCGATAATAGTGGTGATCAATTGTGGATCAAGCTGGCCATCCATATGCATACCGCGATACTTTTGCATCTGGCTACCTGCGTTGATAAATACGATCCAATACTCGTTGCCATAGTCAACGCGCTGAATGTCGCTCAAGCGGTGAGACCAGTCCTGTCGCTGCCCCAACAGGTGTAGCTTCTGGTTGGTGACATACAGCTTGCCTGAATCCAGCACGTCTCCATGTTCAGGTCGGGTAAAAACCGTTTGGGGTGGCGCCTGCTGGAACGAAACAGCGCGTAATGTCAGATAGACTGTTTCGTCCGTGCGCATCAAAGGCGGCGGCGGATCGAGGCGCACCGGTTGCAACCACACAAGGTCACCCTGGCGAGCTTGCTGGACGCGCGTGCGCTGCACGTAACCATCCGTGCTGATCGCCAATGCTTTTTCTGCAGACAGCCACCCCGCCTTGCCCAAGTGCCGGGCCAGGTAAAAGTAGCGCGGTGTGTGCGGCACCCGCCGGTAGCGGATACGCCAGCTATCTTCGCCTCCTGCCCCCACATCCAACAAGGCAACAGCCTTGCAATGGCTGCATTTCAACACCGGGTAGTCCGACCCGATGCCCAGCACCTTGCGGCTTTCGACCAGGGTCGTCGAGCCCTCGGCGTGGCAGTACAGGCAGCCTTGAAGTGGTGGCAGGTGGTCAAGCGTTTGTGCGGACATCGCCTAGGCGTGCGCTTTCAGAAATCCCATGCGCTCCCGGACCGTTGCTAACGTGGCGTCGGCTACCTCGCAGGCGCGTTCGGCACCACGCGCCAGCAACTCATCGATGTAGCCTTCCTCGGCAGTTAGTGCCTGATATTTCTGCTGGATGCCAGCTAGAACTTCGTTGGTGACTTCGACCAGCTCTTTCTTCAGGTCGCCATAGCCACGTGCGTTTGCGAAATGTGCTTCGACAGTAGTGTGTTCCTGTTCCGTCAGTGCCGCGTAGAGTTCAAGCAGGTTGTTGACACCTGCGCGCTCCGGATCGTCACTGAACTGGATGTCACGGCCCGAATCGGTCACAGCGCGCATGAGTTTCTTCTTGACGCGGTTTGGTGGATCGAGCAGATACAGTGCATGATATTCTGAGCCTGTTTCGCTCTTGCTCATCTTGCTGAGTGGATCGTCTAGCGCTTTGATGCGCGCTCCCGAGAGTGGAATCATGGCTTCGGGGATGGTGAGTGTTTCGCCAAACAGGTGGTTGAACCGCTGCGCAATATCGCGCGTGAGTTCAAGGTGCTGCCGTTGATCGTCGCCCACCGGCACGGCGTCCGCATGATACAGCAGTATGTCGGCAGCCATCAGCACAGGATAGTCCAGTAAACCGGTGCTGACCGAGTCTTGCTGCTGCTTGGCGGATTTGTCTTTGTATTGGGTCATGCGCTGCAACCAACCCAGCGGGGTAATGCAGTTCAGCAGCCAGGTTAGTTCGCTGTGGGCGCGTACATGCGACTGGACAAACACGGTGGAGACTTCTGGATCGATGCCACAAGCCAGATACAGTGCGGCTACCTCGCGCGTTTTATCGCGCAGTTCCTGTGGATCGTGGGGTACGGTGATCGCGTGCAGGTCTACCACACAAAAGAAACTCTCGAAATGTTGCTGTTCGCGCGCCCACTGCTTGAGTGCGCCCAGGTAGTTGCCAATGGTCAGGTTCCCCGACGGCTGAACACCGGAGAGCACCCGTTGTCTCTTTTTCGAGCTGTTGTCGCTCATCTATCTGATATCCTACGTGACAAAATACAGGCGAAGCCAAGTTAAGCTGGCCTGCATTGTAACACCCTGCTCAGGCCAGGGCAACTGTGCGCTAGTCTAAGCAAAAAACCTGCGCAAATGCACAGGTCTGGGCAGCACCGCCGGCAGGATTCGAACCCGCGACGCCTGATTCCGAAGACCAGCGCTCTATCCACTGAGCTACGGCGGCGGATGGGACAAGATGGTCTCATCTTACCACGCTGCAGGCACGCGATCAACTGGGGAAATGGTTGCTTAACGACGCAAGCCATTCCAAGTTAGTGCGTGTTACCGCCAGGCCGACTTCATCGCCGATGTGTTGTTGGATATATTGCACACGCTCTAGCCGCTGCTCAATTTCTTTCAGCGGGATCAGCCGCACACTATCGCGCTGCTTCAAATATGCGACGGCCAGGTTATTGGATGCACGAGCATAGCCTAGCGTATCTTTCGCACGATCGAGCAATTCGACCGCCTGGGCCAAATACTCTACCGCGGTGTCTGCGTGTCCCAGTGTATCGAATATCTGGCCTAGCGTAGCGATAGCCCGCCCTCGACCGGGATGCTGTACTGGCAGCAGCCGGGACGCACGCTGCGCGGCATCAAGCGCATCCTCCGGTTGGTCCAACAGAAGGTATGCCTGGCTGGCTATGCTCCAGGTGCGCGCTGACCAGTTGGTCTGGCGGCTGAGCCACGTGAGCGCTTCTTCCGGATTGCGCGCATCCAGCGCCAACTGCGCTAGTTCATGCAAACAGCGCTCAATCCTCGATTCGCTTCCGACCCGCCGATAGATTTCCAGGGCGGCGGTGGCATTGTCATGGGTTTCTTCCCACTGCCCCAGGTAGCGGGAAACTACTGCTAACTCGATCAAGGAATCGGCCCGATTTTCGTTAAGGTTTTGATAGGTGACCAGGGCCTGAGCCAGAAAGGTATGGGCTTCTTCTAACTGCCCCGCCCACCGCAGCGCGGTTCCCAACTGGTGGTTTACCCAGGCAGCAGCGTGAGATGGCAAGGGGGAAGCATGAAGTAGTTTGAGTTCGTCTACCCAAGGCTGCCACAAACCAGCGGTGGTGATTTGAGAGGTAAGTTGCACGGCGCACTGCCAGATATCCTCGGCATGCAGGCCCAGTTTGCGCGCCACGCGCAGCGTGGTTAAGGCGTCTTCGGGAAAAGGTTGGGCGATAAGCTGTTCAATGCGACGTTGCAACAGCCGTTGAAAAAAAACGGAGACTGATTCGTCCGCGTCGATGTGAGCGCCCTGCTGTGCAAACTCGATCAACACTGTAACCACGATGGGCTGAACCGAATAGGACAGAGGCTGGTCTGGCTGGTGATGTACGCTTAACAGCGCGGCACTGACCAGGCTCTCCAGCGCGCGGTCCACTGCCCTGCTGTCGCAGTCCAATACATTGTGGATTTCATCATAATAGACCTGCCCATGGGGATACACCAACGGCAACAGCCACACGCGACGTTCGTCAGGCGTCAACTGCTTCCAGATGTCAATATAGAGGCGGTTAAGCTCTGTCTGCTGGAGGGCAGCGGATAATGGCAGCTTGCGCGAGATATTGACCAGAACCCGCAGTGCCAGCGGATTCCCACCAGCCATATCCCACAGAGCATCGAACAATTCGAAGACATCAATGGTGTGGGCCTGCCCTGGATACTCGTGGGTAACCAGGTATTCCACGTAGGCCAGTGCATCCTCACGACTGAATTCGGGCACTGGCAACTGGTACAACCACAAATCGGACGGTGCCTCGCGACGGCTGGTAAGGATTACGCGCGCCGAGTCCAGGCAGCCCAGGGTGCGTACTACCTCGGCAGCCGCATTCAGCAGAACTTCTGCACCGTCGAGTACAATCAGCGTGGGATGAGCGTAAAGGTAGGCACGCAACGCAGTCTGTGCGTCGGTGGCGTGATCCAATGGCAAATTGAGCTGACGAGCTATCGTGTCCGGCACCATTGTCAGGCTCAATGCACCGGCTGATGACCATTCGGCAAGGTCCAGCCACAACAGGTCATCCAGGTTGCCGGATGCGGCATATTCATGTGCCAGCGCCAACGCCAGGGTAGATTTTCCTGTTCCTGGCGGCCCATGCAGCAATAGGTGGTGTGGGGCATCCGCTGTGTCAAGAATGTGACGCGCAGTTTCCAAAATCGTGGAGTTATGAAACAGGCGGGGCACGTGGTAACGAGGCAGCGCCAGTTGCAGCCGTTCACGCACCTGCTGCTGTCGAACATCTCCCTCTGCGGCCAGCAGTTCCATTGTTAGCCGGCGAATCCCCAGTTGTTGGCGACGGCGAATGGTGCGCTCGTCTACACTGGCCTGGGTTGCAATATGATGCATGGTGTGCTGTTGTTCAATGCACACGTAGCGATGATACAGCACGCTCCAGGCTTCCAGCTCCTGGTTATCGTGTTGAAAGTCGCCTGGCAAGCCATTGTCACGCTCAGTCTTAACCGGCCCCGGCGCGCCATATTGCTGGCGGAGGTGGTCAAGACGCTGGGTGATAGTCTGGGATAGGTGCGCGAACACCGCTACTTGCACCGCCACGTCGCCAGCGGGAACGTTGGGTGAGATCAGGCGTTGTTGCACGCTGAGAAATTCCTGCAGGGGATGATCCCCTAATGGTAGGGCCGAGCGCATTGCATCCAGTGCTTTTTCGACCGCCTGCTCATGTAGTGAGGGGCGATGACTGTTGTTCATGTTGTGTGCCCGATCACCTGTTCCCGCTGCTATGGGAAATGATAATCGGACTCAATCAATTCTGGCAACATTTTTACCAGCGAAAAGGTATTACAGTTCATAGACAGGGGATAAATGCAGAAGAATTACCAACGAGCGTCGGGAAAGGTTTGGATGCCAGCGTGTTTATTGACGTGTTTGTACATCTGGACGTCGGTGAACGGGTGGTCCAGCACCCCATCGTGGATAGCCCACGACCGGCCTGAAATCGTCCGCCACGCATCGGGCTGGCGGAAGGGCGTCGAACCATCCAACTGGGCGTGGAGTTTGCCGCCAGGCAGAAACTCCTGGTGGATAGTGTGCATTTGCCGCAGCCCGCGCGAATAGGCGAAACCGTAGCGCTCGAAGATGATGGCGTTGTGGTAAAACAGCGGCTCAATGAAAAAGAGGTTTTGCCCCAGGCGGCTTACAAAAGTCTCGAAGGTGGGGATCGTTGCACGGAAGATGCGCAATCCAGGCCGTATCTGGCCGGGACCTAACCCAAAATTCATAGCACGGATTTCTGCGGGGATGTTACGCGCACGAGTGCCAAGTTGGGTGGGCTGGCCATCGGGCATCACATCGACATCAAAGCGAGGCGATTGAATATCATTGACAACCACCATCATCACCACCAACTGGTAGTTAAAGGTGTCGCCCATATGCAGATGGAGTACCGGGTCGCGGGTTTCCTGAGGGTCGAAAACCGATATCTCAACGGCCCGGCTGCCGGATGGACAACGAAACTTGACAGCAGGCGCATCAGCCGATGTCTGCCCTGCTGGGTCGATGTTGAACAAAGCAAACACCGGGTCCGGAAGCAGGGTGCGGTAGATGGCATGTTTCTCCGCCAGCGGCAAGTCGTTAATCTCTCGGATGGTGCCAGGCCAACCGGCGTGGTTCGACATGCGATCCCCCTACTCTCCGGCCCAGTCATAACTCAGTACCGTTCGCGCAGCGTGCGTTCAATCTGGCGTTTGCTTTCGCGCTCGCGCAAGTCCTGGCGCTTGTCGTATTTTTTCTTACCCCGTGCCAGCGCAATTTCTACTTTGGCCAGGCCGCGTACCAAGTAGAGCTTCGTGGGTACGACCGTTAGCCCTTTTTCCTGAATACTCGCCACGATGCGGTCAATCTCGCGCCGGTGCATCAGCAGTTTGCGTGGACGCAGCGGTTCATGACCAAACATACCCGCCTGCTCGTAAGTCGAGATGTGCACATTCAGTAGCCACAGTTCGTCATCGCGTGGTTGAACATAGCCGTCGCGGATGTTTACACGCCCGGCACGAATTGACTTTATCTCCGAACCGGTGAGTACTAATCCTGCCTCGTAATCGTCGAGGAGTTCGTAATCGTGCCGGGCTTTGCGATTGGTCGAGATTACTTTACGTTCCTGGTTCTTCATCGCTTTCCATTTCTGTTTGTTGCGCTGCCAGGTATTCTATCGCAGCAGCGATTTCCGGATCGGTCCCGGTATCGCTATTTGAATCCAGAATGGTGATCTCGGCTGTTAGCACTTCGACATCGGGGATCAAACCATCCCCCTGGATAGCCGTCCCGTCCGGCGTATACCATAGCGATGCCGTAATGTAAAGCTGCGAGTCATCTGGCATGTCGTACACATACTGGACTGAGCCTTTGCCGAAGCTGGTTTGCCCGATGAGAACAGCACGGTCTTGGTCGCGCAATGCGCCGGCTACAACTTCGGAAGCGCTGGCACTGCGCTCATCGATCAGCACTACCAGGGGAATATCTTCCGCCAGGTCGCCGCCATTGGACGAAAAGACTCGCTCGTCGTCGTCGCTTGACTGCTGTTTGACAACCACCCCTTCACCCAGAAACAAATCGCTTACAGAAACAGCCTGTTCCAGCAACCCACCTGGATTGCCGCGCAGGTCCAGGATCAGGGCCGTGGCTCCCTGGTCAAGCAGGTCGGCAATCTCGCGTTCCAGGGCAACCGTTGCGCGCTCGTTGAAGGTGAACAAGGCGATATAGCCAACATCGCCGTACATTCGGGCCTGAACATTGGGCCATTCGATGGTAGCACGGGTCACATCAACCAGGAATTCACGCTCCTCTGCGGGACGGAAAATAGTCAACGTTATGGTTGTGTTTGGTTCGCCGCGCATCAAGTCCACCGCGTCCTCGAAGTCATAGCTGGCCAGACGTATACCGTCCACAGCACGAATGAGATCACCCGGCATCAGGCCAGCGGATTCCGCCGGTGAGTTGGGTAACAGTCCCTCGATCATGACATCTCCGGTCTCGGTAGGCGATACAGTGGTGCCAATCCCTTCATATTCGCCGGCCATGAACTGCCGGTCTTCTTCGGCATCTGCTGGTGGTACAAAGCGTGTATACGGATCGCCTGTCGAAGCTAGCAAACCCTGGATGGCACCGTAGACAAGCTCCTGGTCCTCTGGCAGATCGGTGTAGTAATCGCGTTCCAGGATATCCCAGCTTTGCCAGAAGATCTCGAAATCGCTGTTATTGTGAGGTGAATCGAGCGCTTGAGAGAACAATATACCGCCTGCAAAGCCAATGACCAGAGTGGCCATTGTCGAGATCAACAGCATCCGCCGGGACACCTGGCTTGATTTCGTCGTGTCAGATGATTTTGGCGGCAAATTGGCAATCTGTCGTGGAATATCCATGTGCTTATCGGCCCGTTAACTGCTGCAAAAACCGGATCGCCTCGCCCAATTCGACATCGCGTCCGTCGTCCACCGGAATCATGCTGATATTGGGTTCCAGGCCATTCCCATCCAGCGGCGCGCGCGAAGGCGTCAGCCACTCTGCGGAAGTTATGTGCACCGATGACCCATCCGATAGACGGAAAATCAGTTGGACCGACCCTTTACCATACGTGCGTTGGCCGATCAGGGTGCCCCTGTCGCGGTCCTGCAAGGCTCCGGCAACCAGTTCGGACGCGCTGGCAGTTCCCTGGTTGACAAGTACGACTAGCGGAATGTCAAGTGCTGTTCCGCCGGATTCGGCGTTGGTGATGGTTTCGCTGTCCCGTTGGGCTTCATAATAGACAACGCCGCCGTCCAGGAATTCTGAGGCTACTGCTACTGATTCTTGCAGCAAACCACCAGAATTCCCGCGTAGATCGAGAATCAGGGCTTCGATGCCCTGCGCTTCAAGCTCGCTTAGCGCTGTACGCAGCTCATCTGGCGTGGGGTTGCTAAAGCGCAGAATCTGAATGTACCCAAACGCGGGTTCCTCGGCCAGGGTTCGCCAGATGACAGACGGCACGCGCACCACAGCGAATTCGATATAGAGGTCACGCGCCTCGGTTGCATCGGGTGTTTGTACGGAAATAAGCACGCCACGTCCTTCCCCGACTTCGCCACGCAGCGCCCGATCCAACATGGTCACATCATCTGTTGGCTGAACTGCCATGCCGTTGATCGCCAACAGAACGTCTTCGTTCTGGACGCCAGCCAGTTCCGCTGGGCTGTCGGGATAAGGATAGAGCGCGACAACACCATCTTCCTTGCGTTGCAGTTGGACGCCGATGCCGCCATACTGGCCGGCCAACACTTCGGACTCATTCTGTGCGACCGGCGGTTCGATGAAAAAGGTATAGGGATCGTTGAGTTCGCCCAGGTAACCACGTATAGCAGCGTATTCCATTGCGGTGGAATCGGGTAAATCGCGCACGTAGTTTTCTGTTAGCAGACTTTGAACTTCTGCCAGCAGCGCAAATTCAGTGTCGAGTTGAGGGGCTTCTGTCTCATCATCTCCCAGAAAGCCGCGCACATCGTTAATCAGGGAGTTTTGCCCATTATTGTCGTTCTCTGCGGTGGTTGTCACTTCGCCACGAATAATGTAGCCGGCGAAAAACACTGCTGCCATCATCAGGCCGAGCAGGACACCGCGCGTTGTAGTTTCCAGCCAATGTTCTTGTTGGACTTGTATTGTTGCCATCAGCGCTCGTTTCCTTTTCTGTCAAAGGCGATTGAGATTTTAGCATATTGTGGTCTGGAATTTAAGCGCAGATGATTTCCCTGTTTGGCCAAGTGCCATTATCATTACTAGCAGCACAAGGTGGCGAATGGTAGATTGTGGCGTAGTGGGAGTGCCTGGTAGCTCATGGAGGTTGGGACGATGGTGGACAATAAACCTCTGGTTTTGGTAGCAGATGATGAGCGCAACGCCGTGATTTTGCTCACGCGCATCCTGGAACGAGATGGATTCGCAGTGGAGAGCGCGCGCGATGGCGAAATTGCCCTGGATAAAGCGCGCACGCTACGCCCCGATCTCATCCTGATGGACGTGCAGATGCCCAAGATGAACGGCTTTGAGGTGACAGAAATCCTCCGGGAAGACCCGGTTACAGCACGCATTCCTGTCATTTTTGTGACAGCCGCCGCCCGTGAACCGTCAGACGTAGCTCACGGCTTTGATCTCGGCGCGGACGACTATATCCGCAAACCCTACAACTACCACGAGCTGCTCGCGCGCGCGCACAGCAAAATGCGTGCCCGGCAGTTGGAGGACCGGCTGCAACGGCGCAGTGAAGAAATGGAAGCCCTGGTGCGTATCGGGGGTGAGTTCAACCAGCGACTTGGCCTGGGGGAACTGACTAACCTGATCCTGGATGTGGCCGGGCAAGAGCTCCAGGCGGATACGGTGGAGTTGTGTTTGCTCGATGACCAGCGCCGTCCCGTTTTGTACCAGGATATTGAACGCGGAGATCATCCACTGGGCGAAGCAAAGGACTTGCTGGCCCGCCAGGATACGATCTTTGGGCGCGTGTTCACGACTGGCGAACCAGTTTTGGTTAGCAGCGACGGACAGGATGCGGCTATCGAGCGGCATTTAGCCGAAGAGGGGTTGCAGTCGGCGGCAGCAGCACCACTGCGCCATCACGGCCAGCTAGTGGGTATCCTGGTGGTTGCGCATCGGACACTGGGGCGATTCGGAGAAGACGACTTGCGGATGCTGCGCTCGATTGGTGAACAGGCAGCGTTAGCTGTCCGGAATGCGCAGCTTTACGCTGAACTGCGCCAGTATGCGCAAAACCTGGAGGATATGGTCGAGGTGCGCACTCAGGAACTGCGAGAGGCGCAGGCGCAGTTGATCCAAAGCGAAAAACTGGCCGCCTTGGGACGATTGGCGGCGGGTATCGCACATGAAGTCAACAACCCGCTGCAACCGATACTCAACTGCCTGGAAGTGACTATTGAAGACATCGAGCACGATGACCTGGTTGATGCGGAAGTGCTGCGTGTAGCGGAGATGGAAGTCCAGCGCATCAAAACGCTGGTATCCCGGCTGCTGGATTTTGCGCGGCCTAGCGCTGCCGAAACCGAAGCGGTTGACGTGCCAGACCTGGTCAGCGAAGTATTGATGTTGATCAACAAGCAACTTGAGCGGATGAACGTTACATTGCACACCTCGATAGGTTATACCCAGCCGGTTGACGGCAACCCCACGCAACTCAAACAAGTGCTGCTCAATTTGATGATCAATGCCATGGAAGCCATGCCCGACGGTGGCAGCATTACATTGGAGTTGTATGACCACAATGACGGTGTGATGTTGTCCCTGACTGATACTGGCATTGGTATGCCTCAGGGCACAATCGACCGGATTTTTGAGCCATTCTATTCCACCAAGGACGATGGCACCGGGCTGGGCCTGTCAGTTACATATGGCATTGTCCAGGGACATGGCGGCGAGATACGGGTATCTAGCGAGGTAGGAAAAGGCAGCCGGTTTGATGTCTGGCTGCCTTATGAGCATCATACGCAACAATAGTCTGCAATTGAGGGCTAGAACGTTTGCCAGTTGGCCTCGAATTCAGCCCACTGAATCTCGGCCCATTGAAGTTCAGGCTGCGGCGGCCCTTCCATTGGGGCAACACCTGGCTCAACCTCATCCTCTGAAGGTTCATCGGCAGCTTCAGTATCGGCGGAATCACCCTCATCTGCTGGCAGGTCTTCATCCTGGGCCGCGCTCTCTGGCGCTGCCGGCATGTTGCGTAAGTAAGCCGCCGCATTGTCGCGCGTGACATAGGCACGGTAGAGCGTATCTTCACCCTCGGCATTGCAGTCGTTCACAGCCACGCCTACACCGCCCAGCGTTACATCTTCCAGACCAGCCTGAACAGTGGGGGCTTGCTTCAATGCCTGATACATACCCTGCCGAACCAGGGGGGCCAGGTCTGGGTTGGGCGAACCACATAGTTCTACTACCAGAACGTTCTGTTCCTCAACATCTGCCACGACGAGCGTCCCCTCTCCCGTCGTCTGCGATGGGGTCCCGCTCGGCGTTTCAAATGCAAATTCAAACGGTTGGAAATCCATATTCACAGCGACTGCTTTAACCGGACCAGGGTCGGTTTCTCCCTTTTCACCACCGGACAGCCCCAGTATCAAAAATGAAGCAGCACCACTCACAAGGAGCAATGTCACCAGCATAAACAATATCCGGCGTCCACGGTTCTGTCGTCGTCCAACCTGTTCTTCCAGGGCAGCAATGTCCTCTTCTTCCAGGCCGGTGGTGTCGAGATCAAATTCTGGCAGACCGATTGCGGCAGGACTGGGAGCACCAGCATCTGTGTCAACGTCGAAAGTGATATCACTTGAATCCGATGGGGAGCCGAATGGGTCGTCGGAAAAGCCGAAGGAATCGTCGTCCATTGCGCCAAATGTCTGTTCAGCAGCGAACGGATCATCGGTAGCACCAAAGGGATCATCAGTCACACCAAACGGATCGTCGGCAGCGCCGAACGGATCATCGGGGGTATAGGCTGGTTCACCAAAGGCGGCATCAAAACCAGCTTCGTCGAAGGGATCAACATCCTCTCCGAAGGCCGGTTCTGCATCAAGCCCCATAAACGTATCGGCTTCAGTGCCAAAGGTATCGAAGTCGGTTGGCATTTCGGAGAAAGCAGACATTTCATCCGGTTCGGGTGGGTATTCTTCGTTCAATCGGGCCAGCATCTCGCGAGCTTTGGGGGCATTGGGATAGCTGGGGTCAAGGGTGAGGACTTTGTTCAAAGCCTCACGCACCCGTGCTGGCTCATCTTCTGCATAGGCCAACAACCACCAGGCATGGGGATTGGTTGGTTCGGCCTGCACGATGGGATGCAGTATTTTTAATGCTTCGTCTGTTTTGTCGCTTTTGATCAGTTTAAAGGCGCGCTCTAACTTTTTTTGCGAGTTACTCATCGCACAGTCCCTCCAGCCAGCCGCGAATAATTCCATCTGTGTCTCTATGATGCATTATAACTGGACTGGTGGCTTGTGCAAGCGGCTGGGATAAAAAAGAGGATAGTTGTGTTGTGGATAGAACGATGTCGTTTATAATGGAAGCCAGACTAAGTATATCCCTGCCCTGTGGAGCTACCATGCGTAAAAAGACCGTCTTACGAATTGGATTGATTGTGGCGTTCGTGCTGCCCGCTATGCTGGCATTGGCCTATACGCGCTGGTTTGTCGCGGCACAAGCCGCGGGCATTGAATACGGTGAGACCGTCAGTGGCAACATCTCTGGCCCAGATGACCAAGATACCTGGACGTTTGACGGGCAGGCAGGGGACCTGGTCCGGGTGGAAGTCACCCGGACTGAGGGAAATCTGGTGCCGGTGGTTGCACTGGTTGGCCCGGACAATGCGCTGCTGGTTAGCCTAGAATGGCCAGAAGACGGACCGCCGGTTGCGCTCTTGACCAGCAGCCTGCGCATCAGTGGTGCACATCAAATCATCGTGAGTGGCCAGGAGGATACGGCAGGTAGCTATACTTTGAACCTTTCGCTGGCCGAACCAGGGCAAACGACCAGTACTGAAGGTGGTGTAACAAGTTATGGGCGTGTGGTCGCTGGAGAAGTGAGTCAGGATAACTTTCGCCAGTCGTGGACTTTCCGGGGAACGGCAGGTGATGTTGTTGACGCGATGATGACGGTCACATCCGGCGACCTGGATGGTTTCCTGGCGCTACAACAGGCATCTTCGGGACAGGTAATAGCTACATCTGATAACACCGACCTGGGGCAGAATGCGGCCTTGTTCGCAGTTACGTTGCCGTCAACGGACACCTACACGCTGGTCGCGCGGCGGTCGGGCGCGAATGTTGGTGCGAGCGGGACAACAACTGGCACCTACGAGTTGGCGCTGGCGCTGCGTGCACCGGCCAATGACGGCGACGTCCCGGTACCGGTGCAGCTCCAATTAGGCGCGAATATGCGCGGCCTATTGACGGCTGACGTGCCGACCACACGCTATATCGTCGAAGGCAGTGGCGTGTTGTCACTCGGCCTTGAAGCGTCTGATCCTGGGCAGGTTGTTACTATCTCGGTGATAGGTACCGATGGCGTGTTGCTCGATGTACTGTCAGGGGTGGGTACCTTGCGCTCCGGGCTCACCCTGGGGCGGCGAGAGTTGCTCACGGTTGAAATATCTGCGCCAGCGCTGCGCGACGGCACTCCGGTCGATTTCGTGCTGAATATCGGCCAGCTTCAGGTGGCGGAACGGAGTTCTCGCGCGCTGTTGTATGACCGCCCGCAGCGCGTTGATGACACCAGCATCCAGCCGCCCCTGGCATGGCACTTCGCTGGGCAGGCGGGCGACCTGGTGGACATCTCGATTACGCCCTTTGCTCCTGTGGTTGGTAATCTGGAAGTGTGGGGGCCCGATGGCACACTGCTCATCCAACGATCAGTCAGAAGCGGTTTTAGCCAACCGCTGACCGTTGATAGCGATGGGCTGTATGAGGTTATTTTGGCTCCCGAAGCGGTAGATGGTGGTTATGCGTTGGAGGTTAAGCGCACTGGGGCAGCGTACTTGGCTTTTGACCAGCGCCGGTCTCCGCAAATTCAAGGTACACTCCAGCCGGGCACGGCGGTATCCTTAACGCTCGAGCCGGGCGGTAATGATGCCTGGGCGCTAAACGTGGCTGAAGCGCAATCCTGGCGCTTTGAACTTGATCAGGCAGATGCTGCATCACCGCTGGCGCTGGCCATCGAAACACCAGAAGGAACCACCCTCGGCGTGGCCGTGACCGACCCGCTGACCAATCGAGCTGTGCTTCAGGTTGACTTGCCCCACCCTGGTCGTTACCGGGTGCTGGCGTTTGATCCGACCGGTACCACAGCGAACACCTATACATTGTTGGGCGAACCAGTGCACACCGGGACATTGGCGCTGGATGTGCCCACCAAAGGTGTATTGACAGTTGTGCGCACCAGTGACATCTGGCCAGTGGAGTTGTTGCCAGATGGTGTTCTTAGCGTGCGGGTTGAAGCAGTGACTAACAGCGCTGCCCCTTCTGTGTTCATTGTGGGACCTGATGGCCTGATCATTGACTCGGCGGTGCCGGGTAGCGAACCCAGTGTCACTGAGCTGACCGGGATTTCTGGACGAAACGGAGGTACCTACCAGGTTGTGGTGCAGCAACTAGCTAACGAAACGCGCCTGGTTTACCGGTTGACAGCCAGTGTTGAGACTGTATTTGCGGATGAAAACCCCGTGCGTTCTGTTTCCACCACACCGATACCAGAAGTATTCGTGATTGCCGACAGCCCCACCACATCGAATGTGGGGTCACTGCGTGTCGAAGTAGCGGGACAAATTACGCCGCCTGTTATCATCGAGCCCGCCCGTGTACAGCGTGCGCAGTTGGGCACGCTCATTCGAGGCGAGGTCCAGACGGGAGCGTTGTACGAATTGTGGGCTTTTAGCCCCGATGTGAATGGTCGTGTACTCGGTTTTTCGGTTGTAGCGCTTGACGATACCAACGGTCCAGACATCATCCTTCTGGATCAAAATGGAGTTATCCTGGCGGAGCAGTTCCAGTCGGGGACGAACGCGGCCTACTTGATGCATCGCTTTCCTACTGCAACGACTTACTACGCTGCAATCAGACTGAATGGCAGTGATCGGTACTTGTTGTACATCGATACGCTACCCGATATCAACGAGGAAGTGCCTGAAATCCTTTCTGGGCAGGCAATTGGTTATGGGCTGACACGATACGGTGAGTTGCCTGGTCAACCGGATGATATGGCGCAGTTTGTGTTCTACGGACACCAGGATGATGAGGTCGCGATCCGACTCACCCAGCAGGCGGGCGGGGTACAGCCTATCATGGCGTTGCTCGACGTAAATGGCAATCTACTGGCAGAAGCAGGGGTCTTGGAAGGTCTGGAGCTGGCGCTGCCTGGTGACGGCATTTATCGCCTGCAGGTCACCCACCGGGCCGACGAAGAGCCGCAGCCTGGGCAGTTTGCAGTTCACCTTTCACTGACAGCAGCTCGCCTACCGGTTGAGCGAGATGGTGGCATTCTCGAGGACGAGCGTGTAACGCGCCTGACCGCAGCGGATACAACGCATCGCTGGCTGTTCAGTGCGCAGTCGGGTGAGAGCGTGACGCTGCGCCTGGAGCCTTTGAGTGCGAATCCCGCCAATACCCTACGTCTGGCTCTGGCAGATACGGCGGGCAATGTCTTTGTCGAGCGCGAAGCCCAGTTTGGTGAAGGCACGGTGCAACTGACGGACGTGTTGCTCCCACGAAGTGGTATTTATCAGGTCATTGTCGGCGAAGGAGATCGCCTTTACCGGATAACGTTAGAACGCGATGCGACCTACACGCAGGATGTGCTAGGCGTGGTGCGCTATGGTGAGACCGTTGGCAAGGTACTGACAGAGGAAAACTATCTGGATGTGTGGACTTTCGCAGGGTCGCGGGGGGACGTTGTATCGATCTCGACGCGCGCGGTGCGCGGCGACCAACCGTTTGTCGCCGTCCAACTGCGTGATGCGAACAGCCAGGTGCTGGCTACTGCTGTTGATGACGGCAGCAGCGCTGGAGCGCATGTAAGCGGGATCACGTTGCCTAGCGATGGTCACTATACGATTGTCGTCGGCAACCTGGATGGAGAGTTTGTAGGGCAGACCGTATATTCGCTGACACTGCGGCTGGAAAACACGTCTGCGCGTTCAATGGGCACTGTGGTCGACTATGGCCAGACCGCACAAGGAACATTTTTCACTGATGACTCAGCGGACACGTGGTTATTCCAGGGCAAACAGGGTGATGGGGTCACGATCACGGTTGCCGGTGAAAGTTCGCTGCAGGCACCAAGGGTGTTCCTGGTTTCGACAGATTGGCATATCTCGAACCAGGCTCAGCAGGCGAATGTGCTGGCGCAAGCTGAGGGGACGGAAACCGGGTCAGCTACGATAGAAGCCTTTCAGCTTCCTGCCAGTGGACCCTATGCAGTCGTGGTGCGCAATACTACTGGGGAAAGCGGCAACTACCAGCTAACGCTGTTCGCTGATCAGATATCGGTGGTGGAAGCCGGTTCGATCCAGACAGGACAAACCCGCGAGAGCGCAATCTATGATGGTGATGTGAGTGATGCCTGGACCTTTTCGGCTGCGAAGGACACTTTAGTATCTATTACCGCCACACCCGGCAGCCGCTCTGGGCTCGTGCCGGTGGTGATGGTGTTGGATGTGGAGGGAACGGTCCTGGCTCAATCGGCGTCGCGTGAACGCGGTGCTGCGATTGACGAGTACCGGCTACCCTATGGTGGCACATTCACCATTATTGTGACACGCGCGCTGGGTGCGTCCGGGTTTAGTTCGGGGCAGTATAGCCTGACTTTGAATACAGCGCTGCCGCCCGATGTCGTGACTCAACGTATCGCCTATGATTCGGCTCCTGTGGGCAGTGTTCTCAATGACCAGACGCCGTTTGAGCGCTGGACGTTTGAAGGCGAGATGGGAGATGTTGTAACCATCCGTGCAACGGCGACTGGGGGCAACCTGGACCCGGTGATAAGGGTATATGACGCCACTGGCACCTTGCTGGAAATAAATGACGATACAGACATGTTGAGCAGCGAGAGCACTATTACCTTGCCGGTGGATGGTCCCTACGAGGTCGTTGTCGAGCGCTACGGTGGCGCATTGGGATCAACATCAGGCAATTACTCGCTGTTGGTAAACCGGGTGTATCGGTCTGCTCCCGTTGAACTTGATCGGCTGTTAATCTACGGAGACCGAGTGACTGGCAGTGTGGACAGTGAGAATCGGAGCGAGTTCTGGACTTTTGCCGGTGAACAAGATGATACGATTAGCGCTAAGATTCAGTATCCGAGGGACGATCAGCCCCTGCAGTTGATCCTGCGCGATCCAGCAGGTGCAGAGCTAATTGTTGGTACGCGCACTGTTGGGGACGTAGATATTGATGGCTACGCCTTGCCTGCCAGTGGTTTCTATACGTTGGAGGTGCGCCGTCCAGGTGATGCACAGGAGCGGTACAGTCTATATACGCTGGAGATCGAATTGGAGCAGGCTGTCCCACAGACCGTGACGCAAGGGGGCACAATCAGTCTGAATTCTCCGGCTGCGGGTCGTTTTGTCGCAGCCCCAGCATCGCATATCTGGTTGTTCCAGGGGACAGCCGGGCAGGACGTAGTGGTCACAATCAACCGGCTAAGTGGCGCTTTGGCAGTCCATATGGAATTGTTGGGGCCCGATGGCGCGGCATTGTTCACCACGCAGGCTATGCCGGGCACGGCAAATGCTTTTTCAACCCAGCCCGTGCGTCTTCCGTTGGATGGGCTGTATACTTTGCTTGTTACCGGGGACGGCATGGCGTTGGGGACCGTATATCGTTTGCTTGTGCAGCCGACGCTGACAGCCGCCGAAGGAGTTCGTGAATTAACAGCGTTTCAGGATGGTTTTGGCCTGATTGACGGAACCAGACCGCGTCAGACCTGGGCATTTGAAGTTGGGGCGGGGGATGTTTTGTCACTACGTGTGGCAGCCACCTCTGGCAACCTTGTACCGACGTTGATGCTGTGGGGTCCAGATGGCAGGCCGCTGGTCGAAGGACTGGTTGAGGCGGGGGTCAGTGGTAACCAGGCCTATATTGCGCGCTATGTCGCTACACAAGCTGGTGAATACCGCGTAACAGTCGGTCGCCAGGGAGGAATCGCGGGTAGTACATCCGGTAGTTACCACCTTATGCTGCGGGATTGTGAGATCTCAAGCGCAGCAGCGTCGGCAGTAGACATTGAGTTTGAACGGCCAGCTACCGGTTTTTTGCGTGGCAGCGCGCCGCAACCATATGCTTTTTGGGGCAGTGCGGGCGATGTCGTCTCGATTGCCATGCAGTCGAATAGTGAAGAAACGCCTCCTCGCTTAGCACTGCAGTCCGAGTCCGGGGTTGCGATCCCCGTGCCGATAATTATCAGTGGCAGCGAGGTCCGTATCACCAGTTTTGCCCTGCCCCGCAGCGGACGCTACATCCTGTTGTTGGAGAGCGATCAGACAGTCAGCTATGCCCTGACGGTGTACCGTCATGCACCTGCCTTTGCCGATGATACGATACCAGGTGAGTTACTGCTAAACCGCGGTCGCGACGGCAGCATTGACGTCGCAGGACAAGTTGATGTTTGGTCTTTTACGGGCGACATTGGCGATGTCTACACCTTTGAACTGCAATCTGTCACCGGCGGGTTGCGCGCGAGTATGGTGCTTTTTGGGCCAGCGGGTTTTGTGGCGGGCGCGAGCCAACCACCGGGGGTTTTTGAGGTCGGTTCAGGGCCTGTGCGTCTGCCAGAATCCGGTGATTACCGGTTGGTCGTGGAACCCTGGCTGGGTTCGTATGGTGGCACGGGACGCTATACAGTTCTCCGTGCTCAAGCTGAAGAGGGAGTGTCTGGCTCGGATGGCGGCGCTATTCTGGCACGAGAGGTCGATTACACCGGAGGCTTGACAGTCAACGATACGACCGACACCTGGACCTTTGAAGGGCAGAGTGGTGAAGTGGTCGCCATTCGCGCCGCGCAGTCGCAGGGCAATGAATTACTGACTCTGAGATTGCTCGATCCAGAAAATCGACTATTGGTGGAAAGCGCACCCAGTTCAGCGTATCGGGGGGCCGAGATTGCGGCGGCAGGTCTGCCTGCTTCCGGTATGTATACCGTGATTGCAAGCGGAGAACCGGCTGCTGATTCGCCCATCGAATACCGATTAGCGGTGGTACAGATACAGAGTCCGCTGGCGGCCAGTGTTCAGGCCGCACAGGGAATAGCCTTTGGTGATACACGTCAGGCTACACTTTCCTCGAGTGAGAGTCTGCAGGGATGGGTTTTCTATGGACAGGCCGGCGAGCGCATCCAGGCAACCGTCACTCCTGGCACAACATTGTTTGCTCCGGCTCTGTACCTGGTTGGGCCAGGAGGGCAGGTACTGGCGGCGGATGTACGACTGGTTGAAGGCGCAGAGGCTCAGTTGGTTGGGTTTGTATTGCCGGACAATGGGTTCTATGCATTGGTGGTGGGTAGTAGTCCGGTAGAAACCGCATGGTCTGACGCGACTTACACGGTAACCGTACAACGGCTGGCGGCTGGGGCGATTGTGCAGGGTGAACTCGTTGGCCAGGAATACGGTCAACTGGTGCTGCCCAATCCGGTGCACCAGTGGTTGCTGCGACCAGCTCATACGGGCCAGTATGCAGTGCGCGCGCGGGCATTCGCTCCTGGTGCGCGTCTGGACCTGTTCCTGGTAGGACCTGATGGAGAAGTATTGGCCAGTGGTCAACGTGAAGAAACAACAGTGACTGCCATTGCCCAGCTGGAATCCCTGCAGCGCTATGGCGTTGTGGTCTCTGGCGGTGCCGCATCAGCTCAAGGTCAGTATGTGGTTGAGGTCGTTCCCGCTGCGTATGTGACCGGGGGTGGCACTGTGGCGCTCGGCGATTCGGATATTGGTCGAATCGACTCGTCACACTTTTCCGACGAATGGCGAATTGTGGCCCAGTCGGGCACCACACTGATCATAGAGGTAGCTCGTGTGAGCGGCGACCTACGCCCGACCGCTTCGATACGCACGCCGGATGGTGAATTGGTCAGCCAGGAAATCAGTGGTGATGATGGCGTGTTGGTGCTGCCGGTAGATGTGGGTTCTGGCGGGTTATTCAGCGTTGTGGTCTCGCGGGCGGATGATGCGGCAGGTACTACGTCGGGTGATTATTCCATTTCGGTCACGCTTAGCGAGTAGCCTGCCGTCGATGCGATAAGACAACGCCCGCGACTGTGTGCTCACGGGCGTTGTATCATCCGTAAGAAGTTACCGCAAGGGGTTATTGGCTGACCACTGGCACAAAAGTTGTGTCGCCGTCTACAATGATGTGCGCCTTCGACACCCAACCCATCCCGTAGCGCGTGTCTACCTTCCACCAGCCGCGATCCGGGCTTTGGCCAACGATAGGCATTGTTTCGGTCCCGTATACGACGCCAATTGAGGGGAAAGCGCTACTCGGACCAGAGCGCACGTTCAGTGCCCCCGTAGACACGACAGCGGTTGGCTCGCCGATTTCGGGCACCGGCGCTTCGCCACCTTGCTGGCCAGGACTGGGAGCGACGGCTTCGCCGGGCTGGACAACAGGCACAGTGGAGATATCACCGCGCGCGATAACAAATACAGCGCTCGCCCACCCTGGGCCAAGGCGCGTATCTAGCAGCCACCAGCTTGCGTCCAGGTTGCGCCCGATAATAAATGTTTCCTCACCACCGGCCAACGCACCCAGGCTGCTGTATTCACGACCAGGACCAGAGCGAAGGTTGAGTGCGCCGGTATTGATGACTCCGATAGG
>JAADYV010000342.1 GCA_010092855.1 Chloroflexota bacterium
TACGAGGAGATCATCAATCGTCCTGGCTGGGACAACATTGACGCGGTCAAAAATGGCCGGGTCTATATCATCAAATCGGACGTGTTCCTCACCTTCCGCTATCCGGTCGGTCTGCTTTACTACGCCACGTGGTTCCATCCAGAGCTTTTTGCGGACATCGATCCGGCAGCCGTGCACCAGGAAGCTATCACGACCTTTTTCGGCGCGGAGGAATGGGAGACGCTGAGCCAACATGAAACTTTTGTGTATCCGGACTTATAACGAAGGCTGGCAGAATGAGGCGTTAGCGAAGGTACATGCATGATGAAACTGTGTTTTGTCGCGGTGGGCGTGTCGTCACTGGTGGAGCTAGATCGCATTGCCCGGCGTTGGGAATCGGGTCCCTGGGCCGGACGGCTCGAAGTGGCGACGCATTACGTCGGCGGTGACGATTTTGGCGAGGATCAATGGCCTGCTGCATTCCGCAGCATGTTCGACAGTGATCTGACCCTGTTGGACACGATGGGCGTGCCCGCCGGGTTCAGCCAGGTGCTTTTGAGCGATCTGGACGATTACCCCGGCCATCTCGTCGTCGCCAACGCGGACAAGATGAGCTTGCGGAGCCTGACCCGCCTCGGCAAATTCTCGATGCGGGCGATGGGCCGGATGGGCAGCAAAGGGGACGCAGGCGCAAGCGGCGGCCAGCCGCCCGACATGTCGAAAATGATGAAGATGATCGACATAGCCGAAAAAGTCGGGCGTGCGCTGCCGGTGGGTCCACTGCGTGACATGCGTAACACGCTGTGGATCACGCAGTACTGGCTGCACGGCGGTGAGCAAAATATCGAAAACATGCTGTTTTTGCTCGGACGCGACTATTTCGGCTTCAAAGACTTTCCCAGGCCCCAACCGCCGCAGACCATCGCGGATACCTCGCTGAACGAACCGGTGACCGGACATGTCTTCCCCGACCGGCGTGCCTATGAGCGGGCCTTCCCGCCTGACGCGAATAAGCCCACGATTGGCGTCCTGTTTCGCGCACGCGGTTACCCGATCGACACGCGCGTGCCGACGGTGCGCCTGGTCGAACGGCTGCGCCAATCGTTCAACGTGGTGCCAGTGGCACTCGACAGCGCCCTGGACCGTGATTTTTCGCACCTGCGCGTGCTGCTGGGTGAGATAGACGTGCTACTGAATTTGCAGCCGTTTCGCCTGGGACAGGGGCCTATGGGCGGCGCAGCCGACGCGGGCGAAGCCTTTTTGCGCGCGTTGAACGTGCCCTATCTGCACCCGTTTCTTATGACCAAGCGTACCATCGATGAGTGGCAGGCCGATCCCCTGGGGGCGGGAACAGGCACTTTTCTAATCTCGATGTTTCTGCCGGAATTGGACGGCGCAATCGAGACGATTCCGCTGGGTGCCGTCGATCCAGCACCGGCGGCCCTGCCAGACCTGGTTCCCATTGAGGAACGGATCGACACATTGGCACAGCGTGCGCTGAACTGGTCCGCGCTGCGCCACATGCCCAATCACGACAAGCGGTTGGCGCTCGTCCTCTACAACTATCCGCCGGGCGAGGGCACCGTCGGCGGCGCGGCGTTTCTCGATACGCTGGAGTCGGTCGCCGCGATCCTGCGACAGCTTGCGGCGACGGGTTACGACGTGACGCCCATGACCGCCGCCGATCTGCGCCGCGTGTTTGTGGCGAGCGGCAACCTCAATACGCCGCGCTGGAATCAGGCTGGGGTGAGGGAGCCGATCACGGTGAAGCGGGCGCAGTACGCCGCCTTCACCGCCGACCTGCCCGGCGCTGCCACGATTGAGGCGCGCTGGGGCACGTTCCCCGGCTCGGTGATGATCCAGGGCGAGTCTGTGGTTCTGCCGGGGATCGTCAACGGGAAGGTTTTCATCGGCCTGCAACCGGCGCGCGGCGTGCCGGGGAATGTGGCCGGGTCCTATCATGACAAGCACCTGCCACCGCGCCACCAGTACGCGGCGTTTTATCGCTGGCTGGAACGTGAGTTCGGCGCGGCGGCGTGTGTGCATGTTGGCACGCACGGCACGCTGGAATTTTTGCCCGGCAAGGAAAAAGCTACGTCGGGCGGCTGCTTCACGGACAGCCTGACCGGGACCATGCCGCACCTGTACCTGTACTATTCGGGCAATCCCGCCGAGGGCATGATCGCCAAGCGGCGCTCGCGCGCGACGACGATCAGCTACCAGCCGCCGCCGTTTGTCCAGGGCGACCTGTATGACGACCTGGCGCAGATCTCCAAACTGATCGACGAGCACGCTGAAGCATCTCACCTGCATCCCGAACGCTGCCCAGCCATCGAAGGTGACATTCGGGAACGGGTCGAGGCCCTCGGCTGGCCCTGGGATGGCCTGGACGCGCTGCACCGCAAGCTGCACGAAATCGGCAGCGCGCTGATCCCCCGCCGCCTGCATACGCTGGGCCAGCCCTACACGCCGGAGGAGATCGCCGGGTTCCTTGCGCAGCTATTCCGGCGGGAGAGCGGCGATCATCCCTCGTTATATGCGCTGCTGTGCGCTGACCATGGCTGGGACTGGGACGCTATCAGCGCTGCACCCCACCAGCACACCGAACAGGTTGCCGCGCTCGAAGCGGCAGCGTGCGACTGGATAGAGATGCACGTCCTGGCGGGTGAACCCGTCAAGGACGACGCGCGGCGCGCCATCCAACACGCAGGGCAGGCGATCCAGGCGTCGCTGGCGTCCAACGGCGAAATCGACGCGCTGCTGCGCGGCCTGGACGGCGAATACATCCCGCCGGGCCTGGGCGGTGACATTTTCCGCAGTCCGGAACTTCTGCCGAGTGGTCGTAACCTGGTGCAGTTCGATCCCCGGCGCGTGCCGTCGCCCTCGGCGCTGCGCAGCGGCGCGCAGATCGCACACAACACACTGTCCACCTACTACGCTGCGCACGGCGTTTACCCCCGCAGCACGGCGGTGATCCTGTGGGGGCTGGAAACTTCGAAGACGCAGGGCGAGACGGTCGGGCAGATTCTGGCGTACCTGGGCGTGCGCGTGACACGCGGCGCGGGCGGGGCCTGGGAGCCGCAGATTGAGCTGATCCCGCTCGACGAATTGGGCCGTCCACGTGTTGATGTCACGGTCCAGATGTGCGGCTTCTTCCGCGATATGTTCCCCAACGTACTGGAACTGCTGCAACAGGCGTTTGAACTGGTTGGTTTTCAGCCGGAAGACGACGCACAAAACTACGTCAAAGCCAACGCACGCACGCTGTTCGACGATCTGCGCGCCGACGGGCTGGACGAAGTCGAGGCGCGCGAGTTCGCGCTGGCGCGGCTGTTTGGCCCTGCGCCGTCCAACTATGGCACCAGTGTGGAAGCGTTGGTTGAAAACCGCGCGTGGACCAATGAGGCCGATCTCGTGGCGGCTTACGTCGATAGCTTGCAGCACGCTTATACGCCCGGTCATCACGGTAAACCCATGCCGGAGCTACTCCAGCAGAATTTGAGCAGGGTGGACGTGGTCAGCCAGGTACGCGGCTCGCGCGATTACGAAATGACTGATCTCGATCACTACTATGAATTTTTCGGCGGGCTGGCGCGCTCGGTCGAACAGGCCAGCGGCAAACGGGCGATGATGCTGGTGTCCGACACGCACGCGGGCCACGTCCACACCGAGGACATCAAACAGGCGGTGGATCGCGGCGTGTGGTCGCGGTTGCTGAATCCTAAGTGGCTGGATGGCATGTTGTCCCACGACTATCACGGCGGGCAGCAGCTTGCCAAGCGGCTCGAAAACCTGATGGGACTGGCCGCCACCACCCATGCCGTCGATCATGCCATATTCGATCAGGTCAACACCCGGCTGATCTTTGATGACGACCTGCGCGCGCGTATTCAGGCCAACAATCCTTACGCGCTGATGGACCTCATTGAGCGGTTGTGGGAGGCTCACCAACGCGGCTACTGGCAGCCGGACGACGCGACGCTTGATCGGTTCAAAGACATCTACATGCAGCTCGAAAATCACCTGGAGGGCCTCTCATGAGCACGCCCATTTTTCCCTTTACGGCGATTGTCGGCCAGGACGCGCTCAAGCAGGCCCTGATCCTCAATGCAATTGATCCCGGCATCGGCGGCGTGTTGATCCGGGGCGAAAAAGGGACAGCCAAATCGACCCTGGCGCGCGGACTCGCGGCGCTGCTGCCACCGATTCGCGTGGTCAGCGGCTCGCCGTTCCAGCGCGATCCCGACGCGCCGCCGGAGACTTACCCGCCCGATCCGCCTGGCGCTGATCCAACGGTGATCGCGCGCCGGATGCGGGTCGTCACCTTGCCGGTCAACGCTACTGAGGACCGCGTCATGGGCACATTGGACCTGGAACACGCGCTCCAACACGGCGAACGGCGCTTCGAGCTGGGCCTGCTGGCGGCGGCGCATCGCGGCATCCTCTACGTTGATGAAGTCAACCTGCTCGACGATCACCTGGTCGATCTGCTGCTCGACGTGGCCGCGATGGGCGTTAACACCGTCGAGCGCGAAGGCATCAGTTTTTCGCATCCGGCACGCTTCATGCTGGTCGGAACGATGAATCCCGAAGAGGGCGATCTGCGCCCGCAGCTTCTGGACCGTTTCGGGCTGTGCGTGGATGTCGAAGCGATCATGGATGTCGAGCAGCGCATAGCGATTGTGCAGCGGCGGCTGGCCTGGGATGCGGACTCGGCAGCGTTTGCGGCTGGTTATGACGAGGCGCAGACGACGCTGGCCGGTGCGATCCTGGCGGCGCGCGCCCGGCTGCCGGAGGTCACATTGAGGGAGGAACAGGTGCGGCAGGCAGCGCAGATTTGCGTGCAGCTTGACGTGCGGACACATCGCGCTGATATCGTGATGGCGCGCGCGGCGAAGGCGTTGGCCGCGTGGCATGGACGTCCCGCGCCGGATGCCGACGACATCAAGGCAGCGGCGCTGCTGGCCCTGCCGCACCGGATGCGCCGCCGTCCCTTCGAGGAGACACGACTCGATCCGGGGCAGATCGACGCGGCGCTGGACGAGGATGACGAGTCTCCGCCGGACTCGAACGATCACGCGCCGGATACCGATGCTCCCGCGCGTCCCGTGCCCGGCGACGCGCCGGAGGATCAGACTTTCGATATTGGCGCTGCGCCATCGCTCGCCCTGCCGGATGTTACCTCGGCAGCGCGGCAGACCGGGAGCGCGCGTGGGTTCCGGCGCAAGGCTCCGTCCTCACACGGGCGGTATACCCGGTCCGCAGTACCGGAAGGCGAGGTCCAGGCGGGCGATGTCGCGCTCGATGCTACTTTGCGCGCGGCGGCACCACACCAGTCCGAGCGCGAGCGCGATAACGGGGCGTTCACCTTCATCCCGGATGACGTGCGCGTGAAGGTGCGCGAACGAGCGGTGAGTGTCACTGTGCTGTTAGTCGTGGATGCCAGCGGCAGTATGGGGGCCGATCAGCGCATGACGGCGGCCAAAGGCGCGACGCTGAGGCTGCTGCAAGATGCCTATCTCCGGCGCTGCTGCGTAGGACTGCTGGCCTTCAAGGGACACGGTGCGGATGTCCTGCTCCCGCCGACCGACAGCGTCGAATTGGCCCACCAGCAGCTCAAGGACCTGCCTACTGGCGGGCGTACCCCATTGTGGCATGGTCTGGCCTGCGCGCTGGACCAGATGCAGCAGATGCGGCGGCGCGATCCGCAAGCGCAAGCGCTGGTGGTGTTGATCAGCGATGGGAAAGCGAATGTACCGTATGACCCCGCCAGTTCGTTTGACACCCCACACGATGAAGCGATTGGGTTGGCGCAGCAATTGGTGACCGCTGGCGCGCAGTTCCTGGTGCTTGATACGGAGCGCGATTTCCTGGCGCTGGGGCTGGCCCGCAAACTGGCTGAAGCCGCCGGGGCCGATTACGTCCGGCTAAGCGACATCGAAGATCAAGCTGTCGCCGAGGCGGTACGCTACCACTTGTAGAGAGGCGGTCCCTATGGAAACGACATCGAAGGCAGTGACAGCGGGCGGCGCTCCCATCTTGCGGAGCACGATGTACCGGCGGTTGGCGGGGTGGTCGCTGGCGTTGAGCGTGCTCCTGGCCGGAGTTGTGATTGTGGCCTGCGCCGTCGGACCGGTCCAGATCGCGTTTGCCGATTCGGCAGCCGTGATCCTGGATGAACTGGGCTTTAAGTCCGGCATTGAGTACACCCAACGCGATATGCTGGTCGTGCGCGATTTGCGCCTGCCGCGTGTGTTGGTCGGGGCATTGGTCGGTGCCGCGCTGGCGGTTTCCGGCGCGGCGATGCAGGCGTTGTTTCGCAATCCCCTGGCCGAACCGGGCATTATCGGCGTGTCCAGCGGCGCAGCGGTCGGGGCGACGGCAGCCATTTACTTCGAATGGACCGCGATCAGTCAGTGGGCGCTGCCGTCGGCGTCTTTCATCGGGTCGCTGGTGGCGATAAGCGTCGTCTACCTGATCGCGTCGGTGGGAGGACGGCCTTCGATGGCGACGTTACTGCTGGTCGGCATCGGCATGAATGCGTCGATGGGGGCAATCACGAGCGTGCTGGTCGCTAATGCGCCGGACGAACAGCAGTTGCGCGGCATCGTCTTCTGGCTGCAAGGCGGGTTGGAGGCGCGCACGTGGGAACACGTGGAATTGGTTGTGCTGCCGATCCTGGTGGGCTGTGCGTTTATCAGCGTATTTGGCCGCGATCTCAACGTGATGTTGCTGGGTGATGAACAGGCGCGCAGTTCCGGCGTCAACGTGCCCCAGGTACGTGCGCTGCTGCTGGTGACGGCGTCGCTGCTGGCGGGGGTGGCCGTCTCAGTGAGTGGCATCATCGGGTTTGTGGGGCTGGTCGTGCCGCACATCGTGCGGCTGGTTATCGGGCCGGATCACCGGCTGTTGGTGCCCACCAGCGGGCTGCTGGGCGCAAGCTTCCTGGTGGCGGCGGATACCATCGCCCGGATGGCCTTCCAACCCGTGATTTTGCGCGTCGGCGTGGTGACAGCGCTGGTCGGCGGCCCGGCGTTTTTGCTGCTGGTGCTGCGCGCGCGGCGGGAGGGCGTCGTATGATCCGCGCGGAAGAGGTGTCTTACGCCGTGAATGGTAGCCGGATCGTCGATGGCGTCAGTTTGGAGGTGGAAGCCGGCGAATTCGTGGGCATCATCGGTCCCAACGGAGCCGGGAAAACAACGCTGCTGAAACTGCTGGGCGGTGTGTTGCCCGCTACGTCAGGCACGGTGCGGCTGCATAATCAATCTCTGATACAGATGAAGCCGCGTGCCATCGCGCGCACGGTGGCGATGGTGCCGCAGGACACGCGCCTGGATTTTTCCTTCAGCGTGCGCCAGGTGGTGTTGATGGGGCGGCACCCGCATCTGGGGCGTTTCGATGTGGAAGGCCCACAAGATTTCGCGCTGGTCGAACAGGCAATGGCGCAGTTGGAGATCGCGGATTTAGCCGACCGCACCATCACGACGTTGTCCGGCGGCGAGCGCCAGCGCGTGTTCCTGGCGAAAGCGTTAGCGGCGCAGCCACAGCTTTTGCTGCTCGACGAACCCATCGCCGCCCTGGACCTGCGCCACCAGTTCAACGTCTTAAGCCTATTGAAACGGTTGAGCCGGGCCAACCACGCCGTCGTGGTGGTGCTCCACGACCTCAACCTGGCCGCGCGGTTCTGCGACCGGTTAGCGCTGATTCACGCGGGGCAGCTTGCGGGCTGCGGCGCGCCCGCCGACGTGTTGAATGAAGATGTCATGCGGCGCGTGTACCGGATTGAAGCGGTTGTCCGGCACGATCCGTTGATTGAAACCATTTCCATTACGGCGTTACAGCAAGAGGAGTCAGGAGAACAATGAAAACGACAATACGTGTAGTTTTGGCCGCAATCGTTCTGGTCGCACTGGTGGCTGGCGCAATGGCATCAGCTCCGCCCGTCATACACGCACAGGACGACCCGGAGGAGTGTATCGCCAACGGGGTGCCGCCGATGATGTTGGGTGGCATTCAGCAGCGGGTGGGCATCGAAGGTGAGATGCCCCAGCCGCTGGTCGATATGATTGCCGTCATGATGTGCGATCTTGAAGTGCCCGCCGATTTACAAGCCGAAGTGGATGCCCTGGTAAGTGACGGCGTCGTAACCGAAGAACAGGTCGCACAGGTCGAGGAGATGATGGGCGGTGGTCGGCCCGGCGGTGACGAAGGCGAGATGCCTTCCGAGAGCATGGGCGACGAGGCCCAATCTGGGGACGAATTCCCCGTCAGCACGTTGACGCCCGCCGACATCCCGGAACCGGATGCCTTGCTGTTCCCGCGTGAGATCGAGTTTGAGGGCCAGGCGATCACCATCGAGGCACTACCCGAACGTATCGTGGTGCTCTCAACGGACATGGGCGATATGCTGTTGCAGTTAGTGCCACCGCGCTATTTCGCCGCCATTCCGGCGCGCCTGGAAGATGGTGTGATGGCAAACTTCCCCATGCTGGCGGCTGCGGTGGAGACCAAGCTCTCCAATGAAAACCAGTGGGACCCGGAAGTGATTCTGTCCTACGATCCAGACCTGATCGTGGTTCATGTGCGGATGCAGGGCGAAACGGATGCGCTGGCGGTTCTGGCCGATCTCGGCATCCCGGTAATCGCCTTCCAATCACCGCTGGAGACGCCGGACCAGATCGCCGAGGCGATACGCGTGTTGGGCGAGGCAACCGGCTCCGATGCGCAGGCCGAGACGCTGATTGAGGACTTCATGGCGCGCGTCGAGGCCATTAACGAGAAGCTGGCGGGAGTCGAGGAGCGCCCGCTGGTCCTGGTATTGAGCACACCGGGCGGAATGCCGATGGTCCTGGGTACAAACACGATTTCTGATGGATTGCTGCGAGTGGCAGGTGGACGTTCCGCTTCCGAGGAAATGGGTGTACGCGGCATGTCCATGGCTGATGCCGAGCAAGTCATGGCAGTTGACCCGGAAAAGATCATCCTGATCGATTTTGTGGGAGCGGGGCGCGCACCGTTTGCGCCGATCCTTGAGGCTCCCGGCATGGAAACGACCCGCGCGATGCAGGATGAGGACAATATTCTGATGCTGCCCACGCGCTACCTTATGATCTCCTCCAACAGCGCCATCGAAGGCGTTGAGCGGATCGCCGCGTGGCTCTACCCGGACCTGTTCACTGAGGCGGAATAGCTCACGAATAGAGGGCCTGTGCGGTAACAGGCTTTGACAGGGGCGTCGCGGTTTTGCGGCAACAGTACTATGCAGCCAACTCGGTGTCCCTGTCTCATTGTACCTGCGCTGATTCTGTAATCGGAGCGAATGCACTATGGCAAATACGAGCCAATCGGCAAAAGAGATGATGAAGGCTACCCTACGTTCAATGCCCCTGTGGTTGGCCGTGAAAACGAGTATCGGCATGATGCTGGCGGGCAAAAACAAAAAGAAGCGCCTTCGTCTGATGAAGGACATTGCCACCCGGCGGCACTTTACCGTACCGCGCGAGGAAATCCCCTGGCATCCCACTATTGACGATCAACGGTGTGACCGGTGCGGCGTATGTCTCTCCTTCTGCCCCAAAGATGTCTTTGAGGTGGATATGGCGACCGGCGCAGTGCAGGTTGTGCGCCCAGCCGCCTGTGTATTTCTGTGTACGGGCTGTGTCGCGCAGTGTGCGAGTGACGCGATCAGCTTCCCTGATCGGGAACCGTTTCGGAAATACGTATATTACCGGTAATCATCAGGCCAGCCGCGCCAGCCCGTTGATAATCTGCTCAATGAGGTACAGCGCGCCCTGTGCGCCCAGCAGCGACTTCGGGACCACATCCATGTAGCCGCGCGTTGCATACCCGATTTCGACCCCGGCAACCAGGCTTTCCTGGCTCTGTATAGCCGCGATGGTGTTAGCGTCGGCTAGCACGATCTCCGGCGTAGTGGTGACCGGATCGGTTTGCCACGCCGCCGCACAGTCGATGCTGTCCAGGTAAGCGCGCAGCAATTTCGCTGATTCCAAGTCTGGTGCAGAAGTAAGCTGCACCGCCAGCGGGATCATGCCCAGATACTCATACAGCCAGCGTGTCAATGGACAGGCGATAGAGGCGTCGGCGCGCACGGCAAAAGTCGCGCCTTTAGGCAGCCCAGACAGCGCGCTGAAACGCACCAATGCAGCGTAACTGCGTATCCGAGCGGCTTTCAGATCATCGAGCGCCGTCAAGGGATCAGCGCCAAGTATCTGACACACTGCTTGCAGCCAGAATTCGGTAGCGGCAAAACCAACCGGCGCGCCATCCGGTGAGAAGAATAGGGGCGTCCCAAAACGATCCGCCAGCCACTCACCCAATGCCCTGCCGTATTCGTCATACACGACGAGATTGCACGTGGCAGCAGGCACCCGCGCCAGATCCGCAGCTGTCATCCCCGCGCATAGTACAGCGTTCACCTGGATGCCGCACAGCGCCAGCAGCCGTCGCAGTTCCGCCGCGCTGCCTTCCCAATGGTTATGATGAATCGAGAAACCGAGCAGGTTGACGGTCTGTGGCTGGGCGGGCAGCGCATCGGGTGCAAGGCGCGTGATCACCGCTTTGACCGCTTCCGTGAAGCCGTGCGCGGCGGGACGGGAGAAGCCGGTGCTCTCCACCGCCACGCAGGGTACGTCCGGTGCATATCGTCGCAGCAAACGCGGCAGGTCATCGCCGATCAGCGCCGCCCCTGGCGAATTGACTATTGCAATCAATGCCGGATGCGCTTCAGCAATAACCGGCAGAATACGCTTCAGTTTCTCGCCTGCACCAAACACGTAGTCGTCGTTATCCAGATAGGTCGAGGGTATGCGCGACTGCCCAAAGTAGAATTCGCCGATAAAGTCTAACGGGCGGTGAGCATCGCGCGGAAACTGGCTGTCCGCTGTCGCCGCGTGATAGGCGCGGCAGCCCGTCGGACCGTTAAGTACTACTGCCACATTGCGCAGGCCCTCAAGCGCCAGCAGCGCCCCGGTCAGCCCATCCGGCCTCAAATCAGAGTAGACTGGCATCACTTCTCCACCCTTCGCTAACCGGCGCTTTCAGCAGTCGGTACCAGCGTTCGGCCAGCAGAAGACCGCTGTGAAACCCCACATCGGGGCAGATCGGTATGATGTCGCCGCGCACTCCCTCTGGCACGCCCAACATGAAGTTGGATAACACCAGGTCGGGTTGCAGGGCTTGAATGTCTCCATTGCGCTGTTCGGGCGCGTAGTTCAATTCGACGGCGAACCGGCCTTCGAAGCGTGAGAAAAAACGGTCATCGTAGGCGTAATTCAACACCGCGACCTTGAGCACTTCCATCTCCAGGTCGAAAGCCGTTTGCAGAATCCAGTCCAGGCGATGTCCATAGGTGAGAATGAAAATACGCTTGCCTGCCAGCGCCGGGCGCAGATTCTCGACCAACGCTTCATATCCGGTGCGGTGTTGGGCTACTATGGCATTAACCTGTTCGGTTTTGGCAAAGAAGGCTGCAATCTCGTGCAGCCATTGCACGGTTTCGTGGAAGCCGACCGGAAATGCTGCCGATGCAAAGACCGCTCCGTGCTGCTCGGCCAGATAATCGCGAAACGTGCGCCCATAGGCATCGTCATAGGCCAGCAGGTTGAGACGGCCCCGCTTAAAGTGACGGAGTTCATCCACCGAAGTGGCGCGAATGAAGCGGCAGTTGACGCGCAGCCCCAGCGCCGCCAGCAGATCATGTATCACGCGAAAATTCGCCTCGGTGTTATTGGCGAGGTTCTTCTCGGCGACGATGTTCACCGTATCATCCTCTGGCGTGACATCGGGGTCGAGCAGCGCTGCGGCCCCCTTCAGGCAGGCCGTGATCAGACCTTGCGAGTAATCCCCATTGATGTTCCCGTCGGTCAGGATCGGGATAATGCGCGTATGCGCCGTCACGTCCGGCAAACGCTCGATCACCACCTGGATATCATCGCCGATGATGCCCGCCGGGCAGGTTGTCACCACGAAGATCACCGGCGGGTGCGAGGTGGCGGCTGCGCGAATAGCGGATTCTAACTCGTCCGTGCCGCCGAAAATGACCACGCTCTCGCTCATATCGGAACTGGCCAGGGGTGGTTCAAACTGGTGCTGTAGTGACACACCATATTTCGTCAGAGCACGCCGCGCCGATGATGTAAAGGTCTGGTGGGCAATATGGCTGCAACTGCGCGGCCCGTGCGCAATCGTGATCGCATCTTGAATGTGCAGTGTGGTATGCACGGCGCCCGCAAACGCGCAGCCCTGTAAGGGATCGCGCTGGCGCACGCTTTTTGACAGGTAACGCGCCGTAAGCTGGGGAACCGGTGTAAGCGCCGGTTGGGGAGTGGCGTCGGCGGGTTGAGATAAAGCCCGGTGCCGGTATGGATTGACCGTTCGCGTGCTGCTGCCCAAAACTACCCGTTCGAGATCATCATCCGCTAAGGGCTGTGCGGGGACATACGGACCGCTGTTGAGCAGCACGTGAGCCAACGCGCCGAACGCCCCTGCCAGCGGTGTGGTGGGGAATGCTTCTACCACCGTTTTGCCCAACCGTTCCGCGCGGGTGAACTGGTCGCTGCGCGGAAACGTCGCCGCGATGGGCAGGTGCGCCGCTTCCGCAAAGCGAATGACGCGCTCGTCCTCATCTTCCACGCCGCGCCGGTTCAGGATCAGCCCACCCAGGCGCGTTTCGCTGGAATCATAGTTTTGCACGCCGCGCAGGATGTTGTTGGCGGCGTAGATCGACATGAACTCGCCGCTGGTGACGATGTAGACCGCGTTGGCGTAATCCCGCCGCAGCGGTACGGCAAACCCGCCGCAGACCACGTCCCCCAGTACATCGTAGAGGGCGATGTCGTAGGCGACGGACTGCAAACCAAGCTGCGCCAGCAGTTCAAACGTGCTCAGGATACCCCGTCCCGCACACCCCACGCCCGGTTCCGGTCCGCCCGCTTCGACGCAATGCACACCCTTAAACCCGGTGTGCACGACATCGCGCAGGTGACGTTCGTCAGGCCGGGTATGGCGCAGGTAATCCAGTGCGGTGGTGATCGCCGTGCCGTTCGACAGCAGCCGCGTGGAGTCGTGCTTGGGATCGCAGCCGATTTGCAGCACGCGCGCGCCCTTCAGCGCCAGCGCCGCCGAGAGATTCGCCGCAATGGTTGACTTGCCAATGCCGCCTTTGCCGTAAATGGCGATCTGTTTCATGATTTGTCACTGTTTACGGGCCAGAAACGGGCCGCGAGTGCCTGTTTTTGCCGCGTAACTTTGGCTTTCCATTCGGCCATATCCTGGTACGAAAATTCGAAAACCAGGAATTCCGGGTCGATCAGGTCAAACAAGCGCGCAATGCGCGGATCGGTGAACGGATCGTGCCGGTCGATTTTGCCGATGTGGTCAATTGCCAGGCTGAAACGATCCCAGAATGACTCGCACCCGGCAAACGGCTGCTCGATCTGGCGGCTCTGGATGACATACTTGCCAGATAGACTGCACGTCAGATGCACGCCGTGAATCGTCTGGCGCAGGTCGCCCAATCCCGCGACTGCATCCAGGATATAGTCGATCCCCTCCGCCTCAGTGCGCAGCGCTTGATTTTTGTTGAGCAAGTGCCCGGTATCCAGCACGATCCCGCAGCGTGGATACGTGACACGCTCTAACAGATAGGTGATCTCAGCGGGCGTGTCCAGGCGCATACTGCCCGGCCACCACAGATTTTCGAACAAGATCAAGCCAGCATACGGCGTATCGGCGGTGAAGGCGTTGACGACGTCGGCGATCAGGTCGGTCGTTTGCTGCCAGGACCAGGGGCAGCTCCAATCAAAGACATGTTCTAGTTCACACTGCGAGACGTGAAAAACCACATACTCCGCACCGAACTGCGCCGCCAGGGCAAGCTGCCGCCGGTAACCGTCAATTACAGCGCTGCGATCCAGGCCGCCGTAAAATAGCTGGATCGCGTCCTCGTCACCAAACGTTTGTAGCAGTCGCACCCGGTCGTCGTGCCAGATCGCTTCGATCACTGGAATGAAGCGCAGATGCACCCCGGCCACGATGTCCGCTGGTATTCGCGCAAAGTCGTAGCCGTCCACCGGGTAGAGTTCAAAACCATCGAAGGCGTTATCTGCCGCGAAATCCGCCGCCCGCTTCCAGTCGTCACCGATGGTTTCCAGGTCGCGCCCGTGTGTACTGACGTTAAGCAGTTTCTTCATCGTCGGTTAGCTCCGGCCATGTCCATTTTTCACTGAAACCCAATGCCAGCGCACGGGCAATGAACGTTAAAAACGTAGGATTGTCTAACTCCATGTTTTCACCCCCCAGCGTGTCCTGGTAAACCGGCACCCGTGCGAACTTGCCCGCTGCGGCTGCCGCGATCTGCGCGCCGTAAAGCGTCATGATTTCCGGCAGACAACCGGGCGGCAGAATCCCCCACACCAGTTGATCTCGCAAATGGACCAGCGCTGCCACCGCCGCGACGGTCAGCGGGTCTTTGAGCACACCGGTGAAGTTCTTCGCCAGCAGATCGGATAGTTCTGCCGATAGGTGCGCGCTGATGCCATCACGCAGAGCGTCGTGCGTGGCTCCAAATCGCTCTAGCAGCCGCAGCACAGAGCGCTGGTATTCGGGTGTCAAACCGTTTTGCAGCGCCAGCGTTTGCCGCACTGCATCGTGAACCGCCCGCCCGATCAATTCGCCCAGTTTGGAATGTTTGCCCGCATCGGTGAGCGGATGTGGTGTACCCAGCCGGGCGGCAAGTCCGATCTGGTCGGTGCCGGTGCCGGTCGCCAGCCCATCGGAATAGCGCGAAGGTGCGCTAAGCTCCTGCAAGGCGGCAGTTTTCGCCTCGGTTGCCGTGATCACGGCCTGGACCATAGCGCCGCGCGTCACTTCCTGGCTGATGAGCAGCATGGTGTTGATCGTGCCGTGTTCCGGCTTTGGCGTTTGCGATGGTTCTTGAGGCGGCATCAGCATCTCATATTCACCGCCGGATTGGTGATATGCTGCCGGATCACCCGCTCGCCCGGCGTTGGTCTCCACCCCGCCGGTACAGATCGCGATCACGTCCAGGTCGCCGTAGCTGCGCTGTGCGATAGCGGCGTCGTGCATGTTGGCGGCGGTGCCGAGCGTGGCGCATTTTTCCGGCGGCAGCCCGTGCTGTGCGCTGACCACACGCCGGTAGGCATCCGGGCGGTGGACGGCGGCAGCGTGCAGGGCTGCGCTCATGTGGTGTCCAGCGGGTTCGCACGACTGGTGGTTATACAGGTAGTCCAGGTCATCCCGCAGTCCACCACCGCTGCTGCGACAGGTAGACAGCACGCGGTGCGGTACCAGGAATTTCGCAAAAATGATTTTCTCATCGCGGTGCAGTTCGACGCCCTCGTAATACGTATAGAGTTTCATCAATCCGTTATCTCTTCGATATCGCCTTCGATGTCAAAATACAGGTTTTCCAGCCGTTCTTGCATCTCCGGTGATGCCTCCCACATTTCGCGCGCAATGGCTTCCAGCAGCCGCTCAGTGATGTTTTGCAGCGCGTAGGGGTTTACCTCCTTGAGCCACTGCTGCATCTTTTCGTCCAGCGCGTACCGTTCCGCCAGCCCTTCGTACATCCAATCATCAATGATATCGATGGTGGCATCCCAATGAAACGCGTAATCTACCGTTCGGCTCAGGTCACCCGCGCCCTTAAAGCCATGCCGCATCAGCCCCTCAATCCACTTCGGATTCAGGATGCGCGAGCGAAAGACGTGTCTGGCCTCTTCCTGCAAACTGCGGTAGCGCAGTCGATCCCGGTCGGCAGTATCCCCCGTGAAACCGAGCGGATACTGGCCGGTCAGCGCTTTGACAGCCGCGATGAAGCCACCGTGATAGGCGTTGAAATCGTCACAGGAGAGCATGTCATATTCACGCGAGTCTTCATTTTTCACGACCAGACGAATGTCAGACAGGCGGCGGCGGAACGTCTGGTGACTCGCCGTTCCGTAGATGCCCTTGCCGTAAGCGTAGCCGCCCCAGTCAATGAAGATATTGCCAATGTCGTCGTTGGTTTTCCAGGCTTTGGCGTCGATCATTTCCGGCACACCCGTGCCATACGTCCCCGGCGGATCGCTGAACACGCGAAACGTCGCCTCGCGCAGCGCCTCGTTGGGATCGATGCCGCGCCGGGTCAGTTCTTCGACTTCCAGCAGCACGTTGCGCCGCAGAAAATTACTCTCGACTGGTTCGTTCAAACTGGCAGCCATCAGCACCGCATCGTCCAGCAGTTCGAGCAGGTTGGGGAAGGTGTCGCGGAACAGGCCCGACGTGCGGAACGTCACGTCCACGCGCGGGAACTTGAGTTCGCTGGTGGGCAAAACTTCCAGCCCCTTGACGCGCCCGCTGTGTGCCTCCCAGACGGGCCGGACGCCCATCAGGTAAAGCGCCTGGGCTACGTCCTCGCCCATCGTGCGCATGGTTGGACTGGACCACACCACCATGCCGATATTGTCCGGCGGTTCCCCGGTTTCCGCGCGGTAGCGTTCGACCAGCGCATCGCCCATTGCTACGCCAGTCTGCCACGCGGTTTCAGAGGGGATTTTGCGCGGATCAACCGAGAAGAAATTGCGCCTGGTGGGTAGAATATCGACCATGCCGCGTGTCGGTGCGCCGCTCGCCCCCGGCAACACGTGTTCGCCGGACAGCGCCGCCATGACTGCGTCCAGTTCTTCGGTAGTTTGCGCCAGACGTGGCAGCGCCGTTTCGCGGATATAAGCCGCAACCTCGTTCAGCGCGCCGTTCGTGCGGAGTAGATCATGCTCCTCATCCGCCAGGATTGCGCGCACCACATCCAATGACGCGGCGTGAATCTCAGCCAGCGCGGTGGCATTCGTCGGGAAACGCCCGGTGGGGTCGGGCGCGCCGCGTTGATCGAGCAGCGTATCGTAATCGTAGCTCCACGCCCGCGCGATGCTTTCCCGCAGCGAGGGCACGTCCCCGTTTTTGACCCGCACCAACTGCGTCGTGAACTCGGCCAGCATGTCGCCCGCCGGGGCTTCGCCCAGGATGTGCAGCCCATCGCTGATCGCAGTGTCGGCGACTTCGCTCAGGTACGAGTGTAGCCGGTGCACGAAAGCATCGAAATCGGCAAACGCCTGCTCCTCGGTGATGTCGAGGTCGGCGTGCAGATTTTGCTTGACCGTCATTTCCCAGATCGCCTTTTGAATGACCGGCACCTGTTTGGGATTGACCGCCTCCATTTGCATGTATTCCAGCAGCCTGGCGTCGATCTCCGCCAGTTCTTCGTACTGGTCGGCGTTGGTCATCACCGGGATCAGGTGATCGTCGATGCAGGCATACGAGCGACGCTTGGCTTGCGTGCCCTCGCCGGGATCGTTGATGATGTATGGGTAAATGTTGGGCAGGTCCATGATCGCGAGGTCGGGATAACACGCCTCCGACAGCGCGAACGATTTGCCGGGCAGCCATTCCAGCGAGCCGTGTTTGCCGATATGCAGCACGGCGTCTGCGCCAAACACGTCACGAATCCACCGGTAGTGAAACAGGTAATGGTGCGCTGGGGCGAGATACGGATCGTGGATGTTTTCCGGCTGATCGACGAAACCGCGCGGTGGCTGAATGCCAATGTAAACATGGCCGTTGATCAACCCGTTCACCAAAATGTGATCGTTGTGGACGAATACCTCACCAGGAATATCGCCCCAATTTTCGATCATGTGGGTGCGGCTTTTTTCCGGCAGAGCCGTGTGCCATGGTTCATATTGATCCGGCGGAATTTGTGCCACCGCGCGCGCCGCCAGCTTGTCCGACGTCATCCACCGGCGGTCGTTGGTCACGCGCTCCAGCAGCGCGTGGGCGAGATCGTCGCAGGTGGCGTAGTTATGCTCCACGCAATAACCCGCCGCAGCCAACCCACGCAGGATGTTGACGACGCTGGCGAACGAATCCAGCCCGCGCGCGCAGCCCACCGTATCGTTACGCGGCGGATAATTGTGGAAAATGATCGCGATCTTCTTCGCATGATTGGGCTTGAGCCGCAGCATAGCCCATTTGCGCGCCAACTGCACGATTTTGGTGATCCGTTCGGGGATCGGCTGGTTGGTATACAGCACGGCCCCCGTGTACGGATCGGGCGGTTGTGCTTCGTAGGTCGAAACTGGCACGGTGATCAGCACGCCGTCAAATTCCGGTTGGGCGGCGCTGAACGCCACATCAAACGGCGTCGCCCCCTGGTGCGTTTCGTACCAGTTATCGTATGACGTAAACAATGTCACCGCCTGCAACACCGGCACGTTCAGCCGCACGTACACGTCCGCCACTTGCGGCGTAGACAGCGTGATCGAGAACGCCAGCATGTTCAGCAGCACATGAATGATCGTCTCACCGTCCGCCTGAAAGTAATTTTCGATCACCCAGTCGGAGATTTTGTTATCCAGCATGTGGTCGGGCAGCCGCATGTAAAAACATGTCAGCGGAAACGCCCCCTGCCGCTCGATCTCGCGTATGATGCTGTTCACCAGCGGCAGGCCGTCATCCTGGTAATAGCCCCGGTGGAACCACAGGCCGATCACCGGCTGCCCCGATTCTTTCAGCGCCTGGACGCTGGTGCCGCGCTGTGCCAAATGTTCGGCCAGTGTGGCGGCAGTGCCCGTATCGGGATGGTACAGCGCCTCGGTGGGCATTCTCTGCGGCGGCTGGTATGCTACATCCTCGCCGGTTAACTGTGCCAGCAGGCTCTTGAACAGGTTGACCCAGTTCTCTGTGCCGCCGAACTGGATGTAGCGCATCATCTCGTTAAAGTGGTCCGAGCCAAACGCGGAACTGTGCTGCTGCGAGAGCGCGATATCTTCGGCGTCGCCGGGATGCAGGTAAAGCAGTCTACCTGTGCCAGCCGCGACCAACTCATCGAAGTAAGTACACGAATCGCGCCCGCCGTGAAAGATCATGATCATGGCGTCGGCGGAATTGACATGCTCTGTAATGAATCGCTCGACCATCTTGGAATCGAACAGATCGCTGTTGGTGCGCGCCTGTACAGTCAAGCGATCCGGCAGTTCTGCTGCGATGCGCTGAACGGCGCGGCTGGCGGATTCAAGACCACCGCCCGTGGCGCTGAATATGACCAGCTTAATGGGTTTCATGCTGCATAACCCTCCGGTAGATTTCGCGGCGCAGATGGCATTCCAGGTCACACCGACCTAACACATTCCCAGTATACGTCACGCGCCGCGACGGGCAGCCACCACGACAGATCACCCGCAAGGCACAATCCGCACACCCAGCCAGGTAAAGCTGCGCCGGGACCAACGCGCTTAGTTTTTCAATGTCCGGTTCCCAGATGGTCCCGGCGTGGAAAGCGTCCGATCCGGCCAGCGACGCGCACGCATACAGGTCACCGTCCGGCGTAACCGCCGCCGCGCGCCCCTCGGCGGCGTGGCAGTAAGGGCGCGTTTGTACGTCGGCCTGCCGCCGGATGACGTGTTCCACCTCGCGCACCTTCAACGGCGGAAAACGA